>DAOTWI010000369.1:0-3848 GCA_034436075.1 Roseiflexus sp. | reverse complement strand
CGCGGCATTGCCGCGCCGGTCGAATGTTGCGCCGCTTTCCAAATACTGCGGCGATGGTTCGATGAATAAAGAGACCGAAACGTTGAACGCTCTGAGCGATGGTTGCACCATCATCCGCGCCGGATCGTGCAGGCGAGTCGCGCATCCCATTGCCGCGCATGCAATCGTCAGGCGGAGTGTGAAGAGCGGGATAAGCATTCAAAGCCCCTGAGCGTTCAGCATCTATCTGTTGAGAGGTTCGTACCCATGCCCAAGCGAACATGGCAGCCCAAACGCATTCCGCGCCGCCGGAAGCACGGATTTCTGGCGCGTATGGAAACCAAAGACGGGCGCGCAGTCTTGCGCCGCCGGCGTCTCCAGGGGCGCTACCGCCTGACCGTCAGTGATGAGCGTCGTCAGATCCGTCGCGGGCATCGGTAGTCCTGCCGATCTGTGGGCGCCGGGCATGACCCCGACTCTCCGACGACTTCGCCCACAGCCTGCGATGAAACGCGCTTACCGCCTTCGCACGCCTGAACAGTATCAGCGGGTCCGCCGCGATGGCCGAACCTGGGATGCGGGGATGCTGATGCTCAATGCCGCCCCCAACCGGCGCCGGGTTTCACGGTGCGGCTTTATTGTCGCCAAACGGTTGGGCGGCGCGGTGGTGCGCAACCGCATTCGCCGCCGGGTGCGCGAAGCGGTGCGACTGCTCTACCCGCAGATCGCACCCGGGTGGGATGTGGTCTTCATTGCACGCTCGCCGGCGCTGGCGGAGATCGCCTTTCCGCAACTCCAGGCGCTGGTGCAGCAACTGCTACAGCGCGCGAGCGTGGCGCAGAGCGCGGTCAGCGGTTCATCAAACAATGTCTGACGGTGTTAGATCGTCGCCTAGAGGATGCTGTGAGGGATGATCAGTCGCTCGTCATCGGAGACAACCGGCAACTGTCGCTCTGGGAGGACGATGATCCGGTTGGTGAGGATCCTGAGTATCTCTCAAGGCAGCTCATTACCTATATCGGCAACAAACGTGCTCTCCTGGGGCATATCGGCATTGCGCTCGAACGTGTCAAACGACGGCTTGGCAAGAATCGACTGCGCGTGGCCGATCTGTTTAGCGGCTCCGGTGTTGTTTCGCGTTACATGAAAGCCCATGCTTCGTTGCTTATTAGCAATGATATTGAAGACTATGCGACGGTAACGTCTCGCTGTTATCTGCGCAACCGGAGCACAGTGGATTTTTCATCTCTTTCTGAGATTGTCGCCGATTTGAATGCCAGAGTCGCCGCTGATCCTCTTCCGCCAGGATTTATAGAGGAAATGTATGCGCCAAAAGACGAGAAGAACATCACGAAAGAGGATAGAGTCTTCTACACACGCGAGAATGCGAGGCGGATAGATACCTATCGGCGTTTGATGGAACAGTTTCCATGTGAGATGAAGGATTTGCTTCTCGGACCACTTTTGAGCGAAGCCTCTATTCATGCAAATACTGCTGGTGTATTCAAGGGGTTCTATAAGAATCGACATACCGGAGTCGGACAGTTTGGAGGCAGCGGATCTGATGCTCTTACACGAATACTGGGTCGCATAACGCTCGAAGTTCCCGTCCTTAGTCTGTTTGAATGTGATTATAAAATCTTTCAGGAAGATGCAAACACTCTGGTGCGAAGGCTGGAAGGTTTGGATTTAGTATATATCGACCCGCCTTACAACCAGCATCCATACGGATCCAACTATTTCATGCTCAATCTTATTGTCCATTACCAGCGTCCAGTAAATATCAGTCGTATTTCGGGAATACCCGAAGATTGGCGGCGATCCGGATATAATGTCAAAAACAAGGCTTTGCCACTCCTGAAAGATTTACTGGAAAATATTGACGCCTCCTTTCTTCTGGTTTCATTCAATAACGAAGGATTCATCCGACCAGAGAACATGCGCCTGATGCTTGAAAAGATTGGCAGGGTCGATGTTATTGAATTGCCGTACAATGCGTTTCGGGGAAGTCGAAATTTTAACCATAGATCAATCCATGTCACCGAATATATGTTCCTGGTTGAACGAAGGTAAAACGTATGGCTCGAAAGCATCAACTTCGCAAGCAGAGAACTGGTACGGTTATTAACGTGACGTCTAAAAAAACAGGAATCAGATATCATAAAGGCTTTACAACAGGTTACAGTCCATATTGATCATAAGTTTGCAAAGAAGGTATCTCTGAAGCACGAACTGCAATGGCATTTGAGAGACATTGTGGCAGAGCTTCGCCAAACATATCCTGATGTTGATTTTCATTATCACTTTGAAAGTAGCTCGATCCGTCCCGATGGAGGGATGCTTCGTATCCTTGGGAAGCCCAATGATAAACTGATCTATCCCATTCTCATTGCCGAAGTGAAGAACCAGGGAACGAATGACCTGCGTGTTGCTGCGGGACTTCCAAAACAGGCAAGGGGGAATGCTATTGAGCGTCTCGGCAAGAATCTTATCGGCCTTCGTATGGCGCTTATGCGCGAGAGTATATTTCCTTTTGTGTGTTTCGGGTATGGATGTGATTTTGAGGAAACGTCTTCAATTCTGGATCGAGTGACTACGATGGCTATGTTTGGTAAACTGAATACGACCTACCTGTACAATGAGGGACCATGTGGACGAATTAATCGAGGCAGTTTCTATTTTCGCCCGCAACCCTGGACGGTAGACGAGATGGCTGCCATTATGAAGGACATAGCAGAACGTTCAGTGTACTATTACTTCTCAAAATATGGTGAGGATCACTTTCTGTAGCATACTTGTAAAGGCGGCGCTGTTGTAGTTCGCGTATGCGCCACATTTGCTGCGCGCCATTCACACCTGACAGACGACCAAAAATGCGCTAGAATACACACGCTATGTGTCGTGTGTGACAAGGACAAACCGCTATGCCAGTCTGGCTTGCTTTCGTTGAGTTCCTCGAACGGGTGCTGCTGACGTTCTATACATGGACGGGCAGCGCGGGGCTTGCGATTATTCTGTTCACGATTGTTGCGCGCCTGTTCATTCTGCCGCTGACGATCAAGTCGCTTCAGTCGTCGCGCAGGATGCAGGAACTTCAGCCGCACATGAAGGAACTGCAACGCAAGTACGGCAAGGACCCGCAGAAACTTCAGGAAGAGACAATGCGTCTCTACCGCGAGTATAAGGTCAATCCGGTCGGCGGGTGTCTGCCGATGCTCCTGCAACTCCCGATCTTCCTCGGCGTCTATCAGGCGGTGATGAACCTGACGCGCGTGTCGCCCGCCGAGCATGCTGGCAGCGCCATGCTGCGCGCGCTCAATGAGCAGGGTATTTCATTCACTGCTGCGACAGCAACGCTGGGGCAGCCGCAACTGGCGGGCAGCTTCCTCTGGCTGCCGGACCTGGGGAAGACCGACCCGTACTACATTCTGCCCATTCTCTCGGTGATCTTTCAGTTGATCGTCCAACTGATGGCGACGCCGCGCATACAGGACCCGCAACAAAAGGCGATGATGCAGTCGATGCTCATTCTGCCGATCGTGTTCGGCTACATCGGGTTCATTTTCCCAAGCGGCGCGGTGCTCTATTGGGTGGTTGGCAGCATCCTGTCGATCATTCAGCAGTACGTTATCTCAGGGTGGGGGTCGCTGGCGAATTATCTCAAGTTCCTGCCGACCGATGGCGGTCTCCTTCCGCCGATCACGCCGCCGCCGGCGCAGCCGGCGGCATCGGCTGTCGTCAGCGGCGGATCTGCTTCTTCTGAGGAACCAGCGCAGAAGGTTGATTTTTGGGACGTGCTCCGGCCGCTGACCGAGTCGCGCAGCGAGCCGGCTGAGTCGCAGGCGCAGGCGCCACCGGCGGAAAGCGCG
>DAOTWI010000368.1:0-5346 GCA_034436075.1 Roseiflexus sp. | reverse complement strand
CGACGCCTGGTAACGCCGTTGCCCCGCAACGTCGCAAAACGTTACCCGTTGCCCCACAACGTCGCAAAACGTCGCGCATTGCCCATGGCATGTGGGAACGAGCTATGGTGCAGGTCACATATGAACATGAAGCATTCAATTCGGCACGCGCCGCTGCCCGCCCCCTGAGCTTGTCGAAGGGGGCGCGCGCCTGGCGGTAGACCCAAAGAAATACTTAACTTCAATATGTGGCAACGCACCTGACTGTTGAGGTCGTCGCCACACATCCAGTATCAACGGTCATCACCGACAGAGAGAGAAACTGGTATGACAAATGCCAAACCCGCTATCGATCCAGAGCGATTGCAGCGTGCATTCGGCATTCTGCAACAGTGGCTCGACGAAGGAACGGTTACGGCAGTCGCCTCAGTGGTTGTTCATCGCGGTCAGCTGGCAGGCGAGTTCTATGGCGGTCGCACCGCGCCAGCGCCCGATGCTCTGCCGGTCAATGGCAGCAGTCTGTTTCATATCGCCTCAATCGGGAAACCCATGACCGCCTTTGCCGTCATGCTTCTGGTGGAAGCCGGGAGTCTGGCGCTCGATGATCCGGTTGCCAGCATCCTCCCTGGTTTCAACAATGCTGTACGCGATTCGATTACCGTGCGCCAGTTGTTGACCCACACTTCTGGTCTTCCGCAGGACCCCGACCGCAGCCGGTTACCGCCAGACGCCAGCACATTCGATGAACTGCGCACATATATTCATGCCTTTCCGATTGCGTCTCCCAGCAGCAAAGTCGAATACAGCAACGTCGGGTATGGTTTGCTGGGACTGATCATCGAAGAAGTCAGCCAGAAACCATTTGCGGCATTCATGCGCGAGCGCGTCTTTGCGCCAGCCGGTTTGCGCGATACCTGGCTGGCGCCGCCGGACGATCTCTTTCCTCGAATCGTCCACGTCCACGGGACGTTCGATCCCGGCAGCCCGACCGAGCGGTTCAATTCCGCGTATGCGCGGCGGCAGACGCATCCGGCTGGGAGCGTTCTTGCCACAGCGCAGGATGTTGCGCGCTTCTTCCAGATGATGCTCAACGACGGCGCCAGTGATGGGCGGCAGGTGATCGCTCCGGCGGCGGCGCGTCTGATGATCACCAACCAGACGGCGGGGCTGCACGGCGGCATCGAAGGATTTATGACCTGGGAGGACTGCGCCTGGGGGTTGGGATTCGATCTGCGCGGCAACAAACGCCCCCATTTCTCTGGCGAGTTCACCTCGCCGGGCGCTTTCGGGCATACCGGCGTCTCCGGCGTTTTTGCCTGGGCAGACCCGGCGCTCGACCTGGTATGCGTCATGCTGGCGAACCGCACCCTCTTCGACCTGTGGAACGTCTCGCGCTGGTCGCGCTTTTCGACGGCGGTCGTCGCATCATTGACAGGGGTGGCGCGGTCTCCTCACGGATGAGCCGCGTGATGGCTCTTTTTACCCTCGGCAGAGCGGTCCTTATCTTCTTTGGCGGTGCGGCGGCTTTGCTGCCGCACCGCACCACCTTCATCGAGAGCGCCACGCCGCCGCAAGCGCTGCAAAGCCCCCCACAACACGCCACCGCGTAAATCCTGTGATTGACGAGGTGAGGATGCGCTTTACAACGGCGGGGACGCGCCGTCAGCCCATTCCCGCGATGGAGTGAGTCATGCCCTCGTGAGTCGTCAGCATCTCCAGCATCCCTGCGACAAACGAACCTGACGATAGCGGAATACGTCTTCGAAGTCATCAGTCGCCAGGCGGGGAGGCGCATAATGGTATACCTAAACAAACTCTATCATCGACAGGCACAATGTTTGCAATCTTAATACCATTTTGACAACACACTGTACAATGCGCACACGCAATCGCTAGTACACTGACAGCAATGGAGGAACATCATGACAGGATGTGAGTCGGTGTACCCAACACCCGATGAAGTCGGCGCTTACTACGATCTGATGGGTCCATTCTATGCCACGCTGTGGGGAGACAACATTCACGTTGGATACTGGACCGGTCCAGATGATACGAGTTCGAATATTGAAGCGCAGGATCGGCTGACCGATCTGTTGATTGAAAAAGTCAATCTTACAGCAGGGCAGACGCTCCTCGATGTTGGATGCGGCGTCGGTCGTCCGGCGATCCGTCTGAGTCGGCGCACCGGCTCATCCGTCACTGGCATCACGGTCAGCGCCGATCAGGTAGCGCGTGCCACCAGGCTTGCCGATCAGAACGGCGTGGCGGATCGAGTTCGCTTTCACCGCGCCGATGCAATGATGCTCCCTTTCGATGATGCATCATTCGATGCTGCGTGGGCATTCGAGTCGTTGCTTCATATGCCGGATCGGATGCACGTGCTGCGCGAGATATGGCGGGTCCTACGTCCAGGCGGAAGATTTGTTCTGACCGATGTCACCGAGGAGCGGCCGCTGTCTGACGAGCAGCGCGCACTGCTGTACGGCAGTTTTATGCTCCGCTCGCTGGAAACAATTGAGCGCTATCCGGCGTTGGTGGCAGGGGCTGGTTTCGTCGTTGATGAGGTGATCGATATCAGCGCTCATACCAAACGAACACTTCAGTTCGTCAGTGATGCGTTGATCCAGAAACGTGACGACATTCGGGCGTTGTACGGGGATGATCTTCTGGCAACGCTCGAACAGACCTGGCCGCAACTTGCCGCCATTCAGCGCGATTATCTGGGATATGTCGTGCTGGTGGCGCAGAAACCTTGATAGGATCGTGATCTCTATTAAGGAGAAAGCCCGTGGATCAGGATTATAGTGCGCGACTTGTCTACCCGTTTTCCGGGGCGATAAGCCCGTATGCCGATGTGGTGGATCAGGCGACCCTCGCCTGGGCGGAGACCTTTGGCTTGCTGACAGATGCACTGCAAAAAAAGAGTCGTCGCCTGCAATACGGCTTGCTGGCTGCACGCGCCTATCCACGGGCAGATCGCGAGATGTTGCAGATCGCTGCGGACTGGATTGCATGGTTGTTTTTTATTGATGACCAGTGTGATGAGGCGGGTGTTGGACGCGATCTGCAACAAATGACCGCACTTCACGAGCGTTTTCTTGCCGTGATCGAGGGCGCCTCACCGACGGCGCGGGATTGGGCGCTGACCCATGCGCTCGCCGATATTCGCCATCGGCTGGCGGTGCGCGCTCCTGATGGCTGGCTGCGCCGGTTCAGCGAGCATGCGCGTCTGTACTTTACTGCCAATCGTTGGGAAACGCTCAACCGGCAGCGCAGTACAACGCCGAATGTGGCGACCTATTGCGCTGCACGCCTGTTTTCCGGCGCTGTCTATGCCTGCTTCGATCTGATAGAACTGACGGCGCGGATCGAACTCCCGTTCTATGCTCGCCACCATGCGATTGTGCAACAACTGGAGCAGGCTGCAAACAATATCATTTGCTGGTGCAATGATGTCCTATCGTATCCAAAAGAAATGCAACACGGCGATCTGCACAATCTGGTGCTGGTCATTCAGCACGAGTATCAGTGCTCATTGATCGAAGCAATTGAGCGTGCACTTACCCTGCATGCCCTGGAGGTCTCCACGTTTGTACGGAAACGAACGCACATCCCGTATTTCGATACGGCAGTCAATGCTGCGCTTGAAACGTATATTGATGGGTTGCAGTTCTGGATCTGCGCCAATCGTGATTGGTCGCTAACGGCCATGCGCTATGCACCGGCGCGCACATCGCAGGGGTTCTATGATGGCGGCCTCACGATGATGAAAGGATTGGCTCAATGACCACCGATATGATGCCTGAAACCACGCTGCAGGCGCAGATGAGCCGATTGCGCCAGTTTCTTTCCGCCTATATGCCGGTGGCGTTCCTCTTTGGGGTTGTTTTCCTCGTCCTGGCATTGATCTTTCGTGACATTGCAACCGGCATCAGCGGCGCGGCGATCATATTCAATGGCGGTATTCTGCTCTACGCGCTCCGCAGCGTTCGTCAGGGGATGGTTCAGTCCGCGATTGTGGCGACGAGCGTCGGTTTGCTGGCTGGCGGGTTGGTCATTCTCCTGGTGCAACCATTTCTCTTTGTGACATTGACGCTGACGCCATTGCTGGTAGTGGTTCTGGGACTGCAATATCTGACGATCCAGCCGCTCAAGCGCCTGATCGCGGTGAGCGGAGCTTGCAGCCTGATTGCAATCAGCGTTGGATATCTGTTGCACCAGGGCATCATTGCTTCCAACCTGCCTGAGTGGTTCAAAGAGACGCTGCAAATCGGAGGAGCAGGCGCAGGAGTCGTGTTTGTGATGCTCCTGCTCTGGCATTTCAGCGAGCTTTTGAACGAGATGCTTTCCTCGCTGCGCACCGCAAACCGCGAACTCGAAACGCAGCAGACGAAATTAGTCCGCACCAATGAACAGTTGCAACAACAACTCGCCTCGGAACGCGAACTGTTGAACCTCGTCAGCGCGCTCGAAACGCCAGTCGTTTCGCTGGCGGAGGGTATCATGCTCGCGCCGATTGTCGGGCATATCGACTCACGTCGCGCCGATATGCTGAGGTCTCATCTGTTGAACGCCGTTCATGCCAACCGCACGAAACTGATGATCCTGGACATTACCGGTGTCACAACCATCGATACGTCGGTGGCGCAGGCGCTGATGATGACCATTCAGGCGTTGCGCCTGCTCGGTTGCCGGGTGGTGGTCAGCGGCATTTCTGCCACCGTTGCGATGACTCTGACCCATCTGGGGATTGATATGAGCGCCGTCGAGACGGTACGCAGCCCAGCAGAAGCACTGGATCGCCTGAGTCATAACGACATGCCTGCTCGCCTGCCACTGCTGACGAACGGTCATGGAACGTTACATGTTGAACGTTGAACGTGGGAAGGTTGCCAGGAAGGGGCGCGCCGCTGGCGCGCCCAGGCGCACATCCGTGCACCTGTGGAACCATTGCAGGGTGCACATTGCGGATGGGGCGGCGAGCGGGGACGCCCGCGCACCAGGAAGTGGATGGGTCTGAACGGTTTTTGATCGCACAAAGGCGCAAAGGCACGGAGGGTGCAGGTGAGAAGGTAAAGCCAGGCGCGAGGCAAGAGGTGAGAGGTGAGAGGTGGGAAGTCTACTTCCTACTCCCTACCTCCTACTCCCTACCCTCCCCTGCCGCCACAGATAGCCGGTGATTGTTATCAGCACCATCATTGCTCCGAGCGCCTGCCACCACGAAACGAGACGCTCGCCGAGCAGCAGCGCCGCCAACGCCAGCGTGGCGATCAGGCGCCACGCCATGACGCTGCTGACCAGTGGCGCACCCAACCGCCGCAACGAGACGATCTGCCCCAGGTTCGCCCCCAGCAGCACGCCGAACAC
>DAOTWI010000367.1:0-5637 GCA_034436075.1 Roseiflexus sp. | reverse complement strand
GCCGTAGCGGCAGCAGCAAACGCCGCCGGCGACGGGGTCGATTACCTGGGGGACATCCACGCATCGGCGGAGTACCGCCAGGCGATGGTGAAAGTCTACACCCGCCGCGCGCTGGCTGAGGCAATGCGGCGAGCGCAGGGGTAGGCGGAGGTGAGAGGTGAGGGGTGAGAGGTGAGAGGCGGGAGGGTATGGGTGGGAAGGTGGAAGGTTGAAAGTGGAACTGCCCTTGGTGCGCCTTCGGGTCCTTGGTGGATGAGAGAGGCGAGAGGCAAGGGGCGAGAGGCGAGAGGCAGCAGCAGCTAGCGATGCTAGCTTGAGCTTTGTGGTTCGCACGAGGGCGCAAAGGTGATCTCTTTGCGCCTTTGTGTGAGCCCATACGTCTGAGGATGGTTTCTTCATGCCCGAAACGTCCGCTCCGCCTCACTCGCGCCCGGCGGCATATTCCGCTCGGCGGCTGATGGTTGTTGGATCATGATGCCGCTCTGCGTTCGTCCGCCCGGCGGCTGAAGCCGCGGGCTCCAGGTGCAAAGCCCGCCTGCGCGGGCTGGACGTGGCAATACCGGATTATTTTCTCAACAACCATACGCCGCGGGCTACGGTTGCAAAGCCCGCCTGCGCGGGCTCGACCGTATTTAATTCTTCATGTTCATAAGCCCTTACTGAGAACGTGAAAGACCTGACAGGACGATCATCCTGACATTGAACATCTCGCGCACATCGACCGCCTCGTGATTGGCGTGGGCTGAGCCTGTCGAAACCCGCGCCAGCCGCTCCACTTGTGCAGGCGTGATTGTCCAGGTTTCGGTTGATCGCTCTACGAGAGAGCTTGACCGACAGGAAGCGAGTCCTGTTGTGCAATCCCGCTCCAACCCGCTCCCCTGGCTCTGAACAGCGTAAGGGCGGGTCTGGAAACCGTCCTCATACGTAACTCGGTTCCACTTTGCGACTCGCACGCTGGGATATCGGAGAGCCTTGGGTTCAAGACACGCTCTCATACGCACTCCTCCACCTCCCCCACGTTCACGGCGTACTCCGCTGCGTTCCCAATGCGCCCGCTGCGACCATCAGGGATGGGATGTCGGAGGTTTGCACAAATGCGGGGGGTGAGGACAGATGCCGGGTTGTGAAGTGAGTCGGTGGTGAAGGGGACGGGGGTGGGAAGGATACTAATCCCCCCGTCTCCCGGTATACCATGGGATGATGTGGATACATCCATGCCGACCGGCACATTCTGTAGCCACACCGTGATCGACCTTAACCCTGAAACCAGCAGGATGAAAACGCTCGGAGAGGATCATCTTCGCTCGATCCACTACATGCCAGCAGGTATTCCTGTCGCAAAGCGGAAGATCGAAGAAACTGGCATGCTTCTTGGGGACAACAAGTGTATGACCAGGTGCAGAAGAGGAACTTTCCAAAACAGCATAGGCGGTCGCAGACTCGGTCAATAATTCATAATCGCTCGTTGGAGCGCAGAAAGAACAGGAATTAGCTACAGGAAGTTGATTAAAGTGGCGATATTGGTAAATCTCACAATGATCGGTGAGAAGGATGCTTTGATAAGGTAACGTGACATGGCATTGATAAACATTCGTGTCGTGTTTGACATGGTGGCGAAATCCATTGCGCCGAATATCGCGCCGAACAGCGAAGTATGCGTTTCCGGTCGGATGCAGCAATTCTGAAACAGCCATCAGAACATGAAACTGCTCTTCTGGAAGCAGCACGTTCAAGACATATAGGCATATAATTGTATCGAATGTGCCCTTCGGAGTCTCAGGTGCATAGTATGGATCATAACCAGTAATGTTGTATCCTTTCCGGCGTAAGAAGTTGACATCAACACCCAATCCACATCCAAAGTCCAGCACCCGTCCGTTGATCAGCCTTTGCTTGAGCAAATGCCTGATGGGCAAGGACTCCCGTACACGCTCTTTGACCGTAAGATGGCTGTGAGGATTGCGTGGTGAACGAAAGATGAGATTCATTGGAAATTCTCCTGGATTGAGTAACGTCTCAAAGCGATTAGCATAATGAAACCCTCTCATTTATTCTCATACACCCAGTCAGCCGGAAAACCCATGTTTCTGGCGATTTGAATCTGCGGGGCAATCGAGTCATAGAGAACTTTCTTGAAGGTCTCAAAATCCATCCGTAAGAAATCCTCTGAGGAAGCAACTTTGAAAAGCACACCGTGATCCTCAAGCAGTCTCGAACCTTTGTGTCTTTCCGAAAAGATCCTGACAGCCTCAAATTGTTTCGAAGAGAAAGCATCGAAATAGCGATCGATTTTGGGTAGATTGTCGCTCTTGGAAGAATTGGCTGATCTGCTAGCGGGGATGATGTTCCAGAGAGCATCGTGTGCCACAAAACTCCAGGGAATAAAGTGGTCAAGTGAGAACTGACCCTTAACCAGAACATCATGGGAATAGATACACACAATTGCGCCCTTTTGTTCTAAAACAGCACCCCAAAAATCTCGCGCCCGTCGCAAGTCGCGCTCCTGCGGCTCGAACAACTTCCCAGCGATGTTTGGCACATTGGGGTTATTCTTTTGCAAGTACTGGACAAGATGCCAGAGACAAAAACCTCTCAGAATGGACAGGTTCTGCTGAAGATAGTCCAACCACAACGGCTGGATCTCGATGCCCGGTTGCGGATGTTCTACGAATCGATAGAGGCATGGTGATTCAGGATCATGGAAGGCAGCAACCGCAAGATCGGCAACAAGACCATTGACCTTTGCATCGCTGACGCCTCTCAGAGCCTGAGCGAAGAATGGACGAAGGAAGCGATAGGGGACATATCGAGCCAGGGTCAGTATTGATTTGCCCAGATCATCGTTGCTTGCGACATGTCTCAGTGCAGCCTCAGCGACACGATCAACAGGAGCATCCATTGGCAATCCGGCGCACGCTCCCAATTGCAGCGCGATGCCGCTCAATCGATCCTGTTTGCCAAACGATAGGCGGAAGTAATTGGCAGGATACCAGACCCTGGTAATCATATGCACCAGAAGGTCAAGGACAGACATGGTTCGCTTTTGTGAAACTCTTATCTGTTCCAGAACGGACAGAAATCAGTAGAATTTGTACGAGTTTGTCACATCGTTAAAACTCGCCGCCAGCGCAGAAACTGGAAGATGGGAGGAGTGGGGCAAATGGTACATACATCGGTAGCCTTCAAGAGGTTTAAGTTTTGTTGTTCTTATTACCGCTTGAGATCCGGCAAGGTTACTCGTCGTTGTCTGCTTCCTTGCGAATGTAGCATTTTCGCCGAAAGCCCCCAGCGCACAGGCATACCGTCCAAACCACGCACATCCGGGAAACGAGTCCTGCGAGGCGCATAAGGGCGTGTCTCGGCCATGCCCTTCCGCAGTCCAGGACGCCTGGTTCAAACCAGTCCGGTAGGGGCTTTCACCTAACGAGGGCTGATAGTTTTTGAGCACATACTCCACTATCGCCCGATAGAGCCCGCGCAGGCGGGCTACAGTTGCGAATCTCGCGGCTTATTAGTCCGTAAACGAAGTTTTCTGACTTTTTGCGACTCTGAGTGCGGCGAAGGTTTACCTGGTCAGGACGCGGCGGATGCTTCGCTGCACGCGGCAGATAAATCATCGGGAAACTTGCTTTACAGACCACTTATGGTTTTTGAGAAAATAATCCGGTATCGCCACATCCAGCCCGCGCAGGCGGGCTTCGCACCCGGAGCCCGCGGCTTCAGCCGCCGGGCGAACGAACGGAGCGCGGCAGCATGACCCAAACCCCATCAGCCGCCGGGCGAACCCCATCAACCGCCGGGCGCAACTGCACCCCATCGACAACGCCCCCTTGCCTCTCCCCTCAATCCATGCTATTCTACAGGATATAAAGATACTTGACCAGATCACTCGATTATGCGTATTTCCAGCAAAGGTGAATATGGCTTACGCGCCCTGCTCGACCTCGCGCAGCGCGTCGGCGAGGGACCTATCCAGAGCCACGAGATCCATCTCCGCCAGGGGATCGACGAAAACTACCTCAACCAGATCCTGATCCTGCTCCGCCGCGCCGGGTTGATCGAAAGCGTCCGCGGTCCCCAGGGCGGGCATCGCCTGGCGCGCCCTCCGTCGCAGATCACGGTGCTCGACGCTCTCCTGGCGCTCGAAGGTCCGCTGCTCGCGTTCGATAGCGGGCGGGACGCCCCTGCGCCCACCGACCCGGTGGATCGCGATCTCGTGCGCGAGGTATGGGATGGGGCGCGCGAGATTCTGGAGCGCTACCTGGCGAGCGTGACGCTCGAAGACCTCTGCCAGCGCAAAGCGCAACGCTTTGGCACGGTGATGTACTATATCTGAGTCACGAGACCATCAATCCCTGCGCTTCCAGCCAGAAGCGCCCCCACGCCATCAACCCCAGCATGAGTGCGGTCACGACCAGCGCGACAGTCGCCGGGCGCGCCAGTTCGACCACACGCACCACCCGCCCTTCGTAGTTCATCACCAGCGCGACGATAAGCAGGTTGACCGCGAACAGAATGCCGACGATGCCGGTCCAGGCAACGATGGCGATGGGCCAGTAGGTGATGGCGACATTGCCGTAGATCGCGGCGTGCACCAGCAGCCCGAGCAGCAGCGCGCCGCCGAGTTCGCGCCAGTTGCCGATCACGCGCTGTTCCATATCGGGGTCGCGCCGCAGCGACAGGTTCAGCACGAGCAGGATCGCCACTGCCATTGCCACGCCCATGCCGATGCCGGTGAGGGTGCGCAGTTCGTTGCGCGGCGTGTAGAGGTGCGGCAGGAACAGGTCAACGAAGAGGGAGTTGAAGCCATCTACCGCCATAATGACGACCAGCGCCGCCAGTGCGACGACGATCGCGGGAGGCGGCAGTTTTGCGGCGCGTTCGCGACCGAGCAGCATCAGATAGATGAAGGTCAGCAGAAAGCCGCTGTAGATGCCGGTGTTGCGGGCGCAGAGCGGGAGTTGCTCGCCGCCAAGCGAGACGTTGTGCACCTGCGCGCAGACGCCATGGACGGCGGCGTACATCTTCCAGTTCACCGGCGCGCCGGGCCACAGGAGCATCCCCGCCAGAATCGCGCCGAGCAGACCGATGAAGGCAAAGCGCCACGGAATGTCGCGCCCGCTGCGTTCCTGTTCTTTGCGCGCGGCGATTTCGCGGCGCGCCAGTTCGATGATTTCCTCGCTTGTTCGTTCCATAGCGCCTCGCTGTCAGCGCAGCCGATTCACCTGCTCCTGCATCATATCGAAGGTCATGATGCCAAGTTGCCGGTAGCCGATCGTGCCGTCGCTGTTGATGAAGTAGCTGATCGGGATATTTTTCGCGCCATACCGCTCGGCAATGTCGCCGTCGGGGTTGGCGATGAGCGTGAACGTCAGATTGCGTTCCCGCGCAAACGGAATGATCACCTCGGGCAGCTCCAGGCGGTTCACCCCCAGCACCACCACGTCGTTGCGTTCATCGAGGCGTTGCAGGTCAGGCATCTCTTCCTCGCACGGCGCGCACCATGTAGCCCAGAAATTGACCACCACCTTCGCGCCGCGTAGATCGCTCAGGCGGCGCGTCTCGCCATTCGCAAAGGTGAACGTAAAATCGGGCGCGACCTCGCCCGGTGCAGGCACGCCGCCGCCGCGCTCAACC
>DAOTWI010000366.1:0-2157 GCA_034436075.1 Roseiflexus sp. | reverse complement strand
TGAGGCGGCCATCCGCGAGGTGCGCGAAGAGGCCGGGCTTGAGGTGGAACTGCTGACAACCGGCAGCGTCCTTGGCGAGGTGCGGGTGTTGCCGCAACCCTACTGCATTCTGCTCGAAGACATTACGCCTGGACATCAACACATCGATCTGATCTACTTTGCGCGGGTGCGCGGCGGCGTGCTGGCGCCGGCTGAACGCGAGGCGCGGGCGGCGCGCTGGGTGACATGGGACGAACTAGACGCTCCCGACATTCCTGAAGATATTCGCGAATTGGGGCGGCGCGCCATCGAACTGTGCAGTTGACCAGGTTTCCACCAACAAGAAACCGACGCCGCGCGCCGGTTATGACACCGCGGGACACCCAGAGGAACTCACCTACCGTTGCTACCTCTCGGTCCTGGCGGGGTTCGGCAAGTATCTGCCGCCCCGCGGTGCATCGCACATTATAGCGTGTTCGCTCCGGCAACGCAACCCGGCTCAGTCGCGCATACTTTCGAGCGCCAGCGCCACTGCGCCAATGGCAACACTGTCGGGACCAAGCACGGCGCCGACCAGTTTCACTGGACGTTCGACCATCTTCCCGATGTACATGTGCATCCGTTCCTGAATGGCGCTGATAAACGCCTCGCCGCCGTTGCGCGCCACGACCCCGCCAATCACAACCATTTGCGGATCAATGAGAGCGACGATCTGCGCGATGCGCACCGCCAGAATGTCGATCGCTTCGGCGACGACCTGCTGCGCTGCGGGATGATCGCTGAAAATATCGCTCAACAGGGTCGTGTGCAGGCCAAGTTCCGCCGCGCGGTTCAGCAATCCTTTGATCGATACGTGCTCTTCCAGGGTTTTGGGTCGCTCACCGGGGCGCGTCGGGTCGACTGGACCGACAACGGCATGCCCGATCTCCCCAGCGGTCGTGGTGGCGCCGTGGTACAGGCGCCCATCGAGCACGAGACCGGCGCCGACGCCGGTGCTCAGGTGAATATAGACCATATGTTGCGTATCGCGACCTGCCCCAAACGTCGCTTCCGCCAGGGCGATCAGATTGGCGTCGTTATCGACCATGCATGTTGCGCCAAACGCATTCTCAAATGCTTCACGCAACGGGTAGCGTTCCCAACCCGGAATACGCGGCGAGAGCAGCACAATTCCCTGACGGACATCCACCGGTCCGCCGAATCCCGCCCCGACACGGACTAGATGTGTGGAGGTGACGCCGTGCGCCGCCATGAGTTCGTTCCCCAGGTCAATTGCCCCCCCGATGAGTTCCTGCGGCGTCTCGCGTTCCGGTTCACGGTGTGCGCTGACATACGTATGACGGCTGAGATCCACCAGCGCCGCTCGCAATCCATAACTGCCGACATCGAATCCGAGGACGCACCCCTGACCGCCGAGCAATCCCCAGCGGTTCTGTGATAATCGCTCCTGGATGAGCGGCGTCGGGTCAAGCATGGCACACCTCCCTGTGATAGCGCGGCGATGCATACGAGCACGTTTGGAACCGCCATTATAGCACAGCGCCTACCGTTGTGTCATATGTCATACGACCATTCCGCTTCTGAAGCGCCAGTCTCGCGCGGAGTCGCCTTCCCCCGGCGAGATGAACCAACAGCAAGCCATACAGCCGCAATCATCAAGAGCGCGCCCACACTGATCCTGACAGCGATGATCGGGAAATAAGACCCGTGCGCCGATGATGTGGCGCTTGCCGGTACAGTGATTGTCGGCTGTGGCGTCGGCGTGGGCGTCGCCGATGCGGTGGCTGAGGGCGTGAGCAGCGTTCGGTATGGCTCACGCGATCCCGTGGCGACGAACGGCGCTGCGGTCGGCAACCCGCCCGGCATCCAGGCAGGCAGATGGTCATACGAACGGCGGGTGGCGGAAGGGGTGATGCCATTGCCCGTCCCCGCTGCCTCACCGGGTGATGGCAACACGGATGTTCGCGACATTCCCGCAGAGGAGTTGCTCGATTGGACCGTGCGGGTCGGCGTCAGGGTGCGGGTCGGCGACAATGTGCGCGTTGGTGAAGGCGTGCGGGTGGGTGATAACGTTCTGGTGGGCGAGGGGGTTCTGGTGGGTGATGACGTGCGCGTCGCCGATGGCTCAACGATGGCTGTGGATTCATGGGTGGGCGAGGGGGTGCGCGTCGGTGACGG
>DAOTWI010000365.1:0-2355 GCA_034436075.1 Roseiflexus sp. | reverse complement strand
GGCGCAGGCGCGCGTCGCCGCCATGCTGCTGCTGACGCTGCGCGGTACGCCGACGATCTACTATGGTGATGAGATCGGCATGCACAATGTGCCAATCCCGCCCGACCGCGTCCAGGACCCGTTCGAAAAGAATGTGCCTGGCGAGGGGCATGGGCGCGACCCTGAGCGCACGCCGATGCAGTGGGACGCCAGTGAGTACGCCGGGTTCAGCAAGGTTCAGCCGTGGCTGCCCCTCGCCGACGACTACCGGCAGCGCAATGTGGCGGCGCAGATCAATGCGCCGCATTCGATGCTGGCGCTCTATCGCCGTCTGCTGGCGCTGCGCCGTTCCGAACCGGCGCTGTCGGTCGGTTCATACCAGGCGGTCACGGTCGCGGGCGATGACGCCGCGCGCCAATCGGTGCTGGCATATGTGCGCGAGGTGGATGGCTGCCGTTTTCTGGTCGCCCTCAATTTCGCAGCGCAGCCCGCTCGTGTGAATCTTGACGCGATCGGAAAGGGAACGATTGCCCTCTCGACTCACCTGGATCGCGGCGGCAGCGCCGTTCAAGGCGAACTCGACTTGCGCGCCGACGAAGGCGTGATTGTTGCGCTTGCAAAATGATCACAACATGTTCACATCCGCTTATTGCGCGCGGCGCCAACATGCGAGATAATAGACGAAGGAAGGTTTGGTCCCTGTCCACGCTCGACCCCGTCCCAGTCTCGCGGTCTCTGGACGAATGACACCACTTCCCCTGACACGGCACGCAATGAGGCATCAGGCGCGTGGCGCTCTCCGCCACGCGCTATCAGGCGCTAGAGGAGACCCTGGTGGCAGTTCAGGTCTGGATCGGAGAGAAACCAGAGCACGCCAACGAGCGTCGCGCGATCATGGCGCTGGCGCGCGGGCTTGATCGTCTCGATGGGCTGTACCTGATCCTGGCGGACTTCACCGTTGGCGGGCGCACGATCGATCTGGTCATCATCAAGCAGGACGGGGTTTTCATCATTGAACTGAAGCATTGCGACGGCAAGGTCTTCGGCGATGTCAACGGTCCCTGGTTCGTCGAAGGCTCCAACGGCGAGCGTAAACGGCTGAACCCCGGACGCAAGAACCCCTACAACCAGGTGATCTCCTACTACTACAATCTGGTCAATTTCCTCAACGACCATCGCGCTGAACTGCTCTCGCCGCAAAAGGCGAAGACGGTCGATTTTCGCACCTGCCGGCGCCTGGTGGTGATTGCGCCAACACTCCAGGAAGGATCGCGCGTCGAAACCGACTGGAAGGTCGATCTCAAAGGGCTCGACGAATTGCCCGCCTATCTGGTGACCGAGCGTTCGAGCGAGATTGACCTGAGCGATGAGGAGATGCTTCGCATTCCTGAACTTCTCCACCTGACCCGCTGGAGTGAGATCAACACACTGCTGGCTGGCGTCCTCCCGCGCCTCGATGAGTCGCCGGTTGCGACAGAGCGCGCCATTCCCCAGGAGCAACCGGTCATCACCGTGGCATCAGGATCGGGCGCCGCATCCGCTGACGCAGGCGAACCCGCAGCAGCCACTGGCGCCTCTGAACCGCCGACGCAGCCAGTTGCTGCGCCCACTCCCTTTGTGCAGCGTCTTCCGCGTCTCTGGCAATCGTGGACAGGACGCATCGCACTGGCGTCGAGCTTGATCGTTGTTGTTCTGCTTGGCATCCTGTTCAGCCAGGGACGGTCTTTGCCGCACGCCGACCAACCGGCGCAGAGTATGGTGGTTTCAACCAGCCTGCCGGCGGGCGGCGCCGATGCTGGCGCGATTGCGCCGGTCAGTTCCTGTATCTGGAGCGGCTTTCAACCGGTAGGGCGCCGCATGACGAACGGAGCGTGGGAAAATGTCGGCGTTGGCGGCAACGCGCCGGGGCTGGCGCCCGATGTCGTGGTGACGCTGGAGGAAGTCGAGTTCTGCGATGGCAGGATCACGCTCAAATGGAGCCTGCGCAACAATCTGAGCGACCAGAGCATCACCATGCCGCTGACCGCCGAGAACATCGAGGTGCGCGACTCGGTCGGAACGCGCTACCTGGTGACGGATGACCGCTCACAACCGCGTGAACTGCGCGCCCTCCCCGGCGAACGGGTGCGCGGCAGCGCCATCATTGATCGCCCCGTCAATTTGAATGCTTCCACTCTGGTGGTCGTGCTGAAGAAACTTCCCTTCGGCGAAACAACCTGGCTCGTTCCCGCGCCGGACGCGGGATAGAGGATTTCCCGGCGCAGTTGACGCAAAGGATGTCAACGAAGAAGAGAGTCAGCGCAGATCATTCGCTCACTGGTTGGGCGATGGCTGAGCCTGTCGAAGCCTGAGCCTGTCGAAGCCATTCGCTCACTG
>DAOTWI010000364.1:0-1956 GCA_034436075.1 Roseiflexus sp. | reverse complement strand
CCGTCACCGCTGCCAATAGCCACGCGACCGCGCTGCATTCCGGGCTGCGGCATACCTTCTGGTCGCCGCCCCGCCCGCTCCGGTGACGGTCATCTCTGCGGATTACCCATGCGCCCGGAATGGCTTGCCGCGCGGTTCAGGAACCAGGTCGGGGCGGCTGGTGTCGAGCACGATCTCATGCAACTCCAGTTTGCTCGGCGCAGTGAAGATTTCAGGAGGCAGACTGTTCGAGCGCGCATGCCCCAGACGAAACGCATCCGAGCGCACCCAGTTCTCGAAATGCTCCCGACTCTCCCAGACGGTCAGGACGATGTACGGATCGCCGGGATTGACCGGACGCAACAGCTGGTTGCTGACAAATCCAGGCATGCTATCAACCAGACCGGCGCGGTTGCGAAAGTTCTCCTCGAACAGATCGGCATAGTCCGGGTTGACGAAAATCCGATTGGCGGTTGTTATCATGCAATCTCCTCCTCCAGGTGTTATTTCGCACGTCCAACGGCTTTTGGGCGCAGTTGCAACGATTTCAGCGCCCCAAGCGCTTCGAAGCACCCATATGTCAGAGCCGCGTACCACGCCATCCAGGACCACTGATCGGCGGCGACAGACGGCGACTCTGGCGCGGCGGTCGGCGGTTCGGCGGCGCTCGCCGCAGACTGAGGCGTCATTGCTTCCGGTCGCTGCGCAGACCCCGGCGGGTCGCCCTTCAAATCGCGCTGCAAAGAACGCAGTTGCGCGCTGACCTGCGCCAGGTAGACGGCGATGGTCACCCAGACCAGCAGCACCGTCGCCATCGAGATATAGATTGCAGATGTGCTCTCACTCATGCCAGCGCCACCTTTCGTTGCGCGATCTGCACTTCGAGGCTCAAGACCTGTGATCGAACCAGGAACATCCAGACGAACAGCATCGTGAAGCCAATGTTCGATGCCAGAAAGACCCATAGCGTGCGCTGATTCGCCAGCAACCCGCTCCCTGGCGCTTCCATGTTGATGCGCGCCTCGCCGCGCTCCAGGTTTACCGACTCGAGCGCCAGCGTAAAGCGCTGTCCAGGGAACGTCGGACGATCGGTGTAGCTGCGCGTCGTCAGATCGTAGCCAGGTTGCAAAATCTCCTCGCGTTCCAGTCCTGGCGTGCTGACTTTCACCTGCGCAACAACGATGTCTCCCTGCCGTTCGAGACCCAGCAACTGCACCTTCTGATCGCCGAGCAGCCCGACGTTCCCGACCTGAAGCGTGATGCCATCGCAATCGCTGCCCTTGATGAACGCGCAATTGGGGTGCAGCGTACTTTCCGCCATGCGCGGCGCCACGAACATCAGGAACGGCATCGTCACAAACGCAAACAGACTGTAGACCGCCGCCAGACGCCGCCGTCGCTCCGGCTCGTCGATGGCGCTGCGCAGCGCGAAGAGCGCAGTATAGATCAGCAGCAGGATCAGGATCGTCACCTGGCGCGGGTCCCAGTTCCAGAAGACGCCCCAGGCAATCTGCGAGAAAACCATGCCGGTCAAGGTTGCCAGCAGGGTGAAGATCAACCCGCCCTCGGCGGCGGCCGTCGCCTTTGCATCGTCGTCGGGACGCCGTCGGCGGAGATACAGGGCGCTATACACCGCTGAAACCGTAAATGCGATCACTGCCACCCACGCGGTCGGAACATGGACAATAACGATCCGCCCCGAGTCGCCAAGCCCCTGGTACGGCGGGATGATGACAAACGTAGCAATTGTCACACCCGCCAGCCACACGCCAACCAGCAATTTCCCGATGGATCCGAGTTGTTGAGCCATTCCGATCTTTCCTTTCACAGGGCGCCATGCCAGATGTCGTCTCAGTTACAGAAGTTACGCGGTCGCCTCACAGGCGAGCCGTGTGATGGCTCTTTTTGCCTTCGGCAGAGCGGTATGTGTCTTCTTTGGCGGTGCGGTGCGGCGGCATCGCCGCCGCACCGCACCGC
>DAOTWI010000363.1:0-4253 GCA_034436075.1 Roseiflexus sp. | reverse complement strand
TGCAAAGCCCGCCTGCGCGGGCTCGACCGGATTCTTGCAGCTCGTCAGCGCCGGGCATCACGCTGCCTCACTGTGCAGTTCGCCACAGATCGCCTCACATGACCGCCTCTGCTGTCGCGTTTGTGACGCATGGTCGGAGTATACTGGTGTAAGCGAGTGTTTTCTGGCGCTACGGAGGATGGTGTATGACACAGCCAGCCGGTTCGCTGCCGTTTCCAGACGTGTTTCAGCGTTTTCACACGACGGTCGGCAATCACACGTTTCGTGGTCTGGTGCTGGTCGGAACATTGCAGGCGGATACGCCCTCATTGCTGATTGCCGGTCTCAACCCGGAACGGGTGGCGTTTTTGCTGACCGATCAGTCGCGTGCGAAGGGATTGATTGCGCAGTGCCGTGATCGGCTCGCACAGGTTGCCGATCAGGTATCGCTGCGCTGTTCGCCGGAAGCATGGTTTTGCCCGGAGGGCGACCATTCTGACATCTTGAGCGTGTACGCCGGGTTGCGGGCAGTGCTTGATCGGTGGAGCGATCTGGAGCGTCACGAGATCGCAGTAGACCTGACCGGTGGCAAAGCGACGATGACGGTCGGTCTGGCGAAGGCGGCGCATGTGCTGCGCCTGGCGTCGGTCTATGTCGATAGCGACTATGCCGACAATCGTCCTGTTCCGGGAACGCAGCGCCTGGCGACGCCGGAAGACCCCTACCTGGTCTTTGGCGATCTGGAAGCGGCTGAGGCGCGCCGTTTGCACAATCACCACGATTACGCTGGCGCCGAGAAGATCTTGCGCGATCTGGCGCTGCGTGTGCCAGGCAACCAGGACTACGCGATCTACGCCGATCTCGCGGCGGCGTACCTGGCGTGGGATAGTTTTGCGCCGCAGCAGGCGGTTACGGCGCTTGACCGCGTCCTGGCGCATGCGGTGTTGCCGAATGACCTTCAGGCGGCGCGCGCAACGCTCGAAGCACAACGCCGATCGCTGGCGCAGTTGAACGCTATTAACCAGCAGTTGACCCGGCGCAGTCCGCAGGTTGATGAGGCGCTTGCTGCGCTGAACGACCTGGATCAGGTTCTGGCGCTGCTTGGTGCTCTGCACGGCGCAGCGTTGCGGCGTGCGGCGCAGGAACGCTACGATGTCGCGGCGCTGATGCGCTACCGCTGTCTGGAACTGCTCTCGCAGCATCGCCTGGCGACGTATGGCGTCTGGACGGCGGAGCCGTCGTTCGATGCAGCGCGGCAACGGGTTCCCGATCTCAACGGGCGGTATCGTCAGGCGCAGCGCAATCAGGGTTTCTCGCGGCAGTACGATCTGCCCGCTCCGCCGCGTTCGATTGCGCTCTTCGACGGCTATATGCTGCTCCAGGCGCTCGATGATCCGCTGGTGCGCGGGTGGAACATCGGCGAGATTCGCCAGCGTTCCTATGTGCGCAATACCAGCATTCTGGCGCACGGGTTCCGCACGATTTCACGCCAGGAGCATGATCAGTTCGCCAGCATTGTGGATCACGTGCTGGATCGCTTCTTTGCGCTCAACAAACTATTGCGCCAGCAGTGGGAACGGACTCACCAGTTTGTGGCGCTTGATGAGTGAGGAGGCGAGGATGACGAAACAACGGCAGCGCGGCGGCGATAAGCGCAGTTCCCAGTTGATCCATCGGCGGCGGCTGTTCCTCATCCGCCGCCTCATTCGGGGACCGGCGACGGCGCAGGAACTGATCGATGAGGCGAATGCGACCTTCACCGATGTGCCAGAGGGGATCTATCCGGCGGATGCTTCCGCAGCGCGGCGCCACGACCTTGCCGCGCTGCGCATGGAGTACGGTTGTGTGATTGATCGTGATGATGATGGGGTCTATGTGCTGAAATCGCCGGGAAACCTGGCGCTGATCGATCTGCCGGACGGCGAGATCGAAGCGATGGCATTCCTGAACGACGCCTATAAAGAGAGCGATCTGCCGGTCGGCGCGCAGATTCGTGCGTTTCTCGAGCGCATCGAGTCGCTCATGCCCGACGATCGGCGCAACCTGCTGCGCAGCCTGACGGCCTCGCCGCGGGTGGATCGTCCACAGGCGCCAGCCAGTGGCGTCGCCGAGATGATGCACGCCCTGAAAGGCGTCCTGCGCAAGCGCGAAGTCGAGTTCGACTACTGTTCGCCGCACACGCCGAACGGCGCCGCATTGCATCACCGCGTCGCTCCGCTCGAATTCGTCTACCGCGAAGGGCATACCTATCTCGACGCCTTTTGCCTGGCGAGTGATGTGCCTGAACTCGTCGGTCAATTCGTGCTTTACCGGCTCAACCGCATTGTTCCCGACAGCGTCAAGCGTCTGCCGCAGGCGCTGCGCCGCGACTATCGACGGCCAGAGTATCCGTTGCGCTACTGGTTGGCGCCAGCCGTGGCGCGGCAACGCGATGTTGCCGCATGGTTTCCAGAAACCAGGATCGACTATGCGGCTGACGGTTCGGCGACCGTGACCGCAGTGACAACTGATCTCTGGCGCGCGCATCAGATTTTGATGCGCTACCGCGAGCACTGCCGTGTGCTTGAACCGGCGCCGCTCGTCGAGATGATGCGCGCCAGCATCCAGCGAATGGCTGACCTGTATCTGGCTGAGCCGGTTGGGAGTCTGAGTGAGGAGATGATATGAAGCCTCGTCGTTTGAGCGAGTTTCTGGCGCAGTTTCTCGACTCGCGCGCGCCGCTGCTGTTTATTGTCGCGTCGCTCGTGCTGGCAATGCTTGGCAACGCGCTCTATGAACTGGTGTTGCTGACGTTTGGCGCGCAGCCAATGACGCTGCTCGGCATCATTATCGGCGCTGCGCTGATTTTTCCGCTGCTCTTCTGGTTTCTGCGTCAGGCAATCGAAACGATTGCCCGGCGAACCCCGATCATTGAAATCGAGCCAGCAGAGCAGATCCAGCCGCACGCCGGGTTGATCTTGCCGGTCGGGTTGAGCCAGCCAGGTCCGGAGCGCGCGATTCTGGCGTGGCATCTGCGCAACGCAACACTGCGCGACTGCTGGCTGATCGCGTCGCCGGAGGTGCAGCAAAGCGCCAAATTGAGCGATCTCAGGCAGTGGCTGGTTGAACAGAATGTCGATGTGCATACGGCGCCTATCGCCAATGCCACGTCCCTGGAGGACATATTCCGCGCAGCAATGCAGGCGCTGCGCGAAGCGCAGGCGTCGCCGCAGGCGCAGCCGGTTGCGGTGGACATCACCGGCGGCACGGCGGTGATGAGCGTCGGGCTGGCGCTGGCGGCGCGCAACTGGCATGCGCCGTTGCAGTACTATCCGGCAGTCTACGGCAAAGACGGCACGCTGTTGATCAACAGCGCCACCGCGCCGAAACAGATTGTCTTTGCAGCCACCGGAGGAACACCGTTATGATTCTGATCAATTTTTCGCATCCGTTGACTGACCAGCAACTGGCGCAGGTCGTTGCATTCGTCGGTGCAACGCCTGAGGTTCGCTCCATCGACGCGCAGATCGACCGTGAACGTCCGCTTGCCGATGTCGCCGTCGAACTGGTGGATCGCGTCGGCTTGTCCCCAGACGAATGGCAGACGACGCCGCTCCTGATCAACCCTCCTGCCCTGGCGCCGCTGGCGGTCGTGGTGCTGGCGGAGATTCACGGGCGCGCCGGCGGCTTCCCGGCGATAGTGAACATTCGCCCGGTCGCCGGATCGATCCCGACCCGCTATGAAGTGGCGGAGGTGCTGAACCTTCAGGCGCTGCGCGAAGCGGCGCGGAGGCGGAGGTGAGAGGTGAGAGGTGAGGGGTGAGGGGTGAGAGATGAGGGGTAAGGAATGACGTTCAACCTTCACCTCCGTGTTCTCTGTGCCTCTATTGACCATCGCCTTTGCCTGGGCGACCCGGCGGGTCGCCCCTACGTCACACTTCCGCCTGCCCGCCTGCGCTTTTCCACCTTCCCACCTTCCCGCCTGCAACCTTCCCGCTTTCAATGTTCAACCTGAACCCACATGATGCTCAGGAGACGGTGCGGTGCAACGTCTCTGCCGGGGACGTTTGACGCCGGGAACGTACAACGCCGGGAATGTGCAACGCCCCAGGCGATCAAATCCGGCGCCTTTCGTCACGTTTGTGACGGTCCCCTCTGCTATGCTCAAATCAGGAGCATAACAATCACCCCCGCAACCTTCCCCGCGCTTCGCCCCATGCGGGTGATGAAACAACCGGCGCTTCAACGCGAAAGGAGCAACGGCAATGGTCTGGTGTCTGGCGGTTCCCGCGTGC
>DAOTWI010000362.1:0-2621 GCA_034436075.1 Roseiflexus sp. | reverse complement strand
CCCGCCTGTGCGGGCTCGACTGGGTGATACCGGATTATTCTCTCAAAAACCATTAGAGAGGGGGAGGAGAATGATGAGTCCTGCGTTCTCAACCGCGTCGCCTTCTCACGATGCGACACAATTGCTCTATCGCTGGCGCCTTCGTCTTCTGAACGGCCTGCTGTGGATTCTGGCGGTTGTCGGTTTCATCACACTCGTCGGCGGCGGCTGGTCAGATTACAATGCGTTAGGAGCGGATGCCATCCCTTACCTGGTTGCGTATGCAGCGGCGTATCTGATGGTGCTGATCATCGCGATTGTGCAGCGTATCGGCTTCGTGGTGCGTGCGCTGGCGTTGCTGACTCTCCTGGTGGCGATGAGCACGATGATTCTGGCAACCGACGGCTTGATCGGCAGTGGACGCGTCTTCTGGATGAGCGGGGTGGTGCTGGCGGCGGCGCTGTTTGGCGTGCGTGGCGGTATTGTGATGCTCATCATGTCGCTGCTTGCGTTCAGCATCGTTGGAGGGTTGCACGTCCAGGGTGTTCTGTCTATTCTGCCGCAGCAACTCGAAACCCTGAACACCGCGCCGGACTGGATCGGGGCGGGTGTGGTCTATCTATGCGCTGTCAGTCTTGCAGTTGTGCCTTTTGCGTATCTGTTGCAGCGGCTTGGCACACTGGCGCAGCGCGCCACTCAGGATGCTGTGCTTGCTCAGGAGAATGCGCGCCTTGCCGAAGAACGCGCCGCCGAACTGGAGCTCCAGACGGCGCGGTTGCAGGAAACCGAACAGATGCTGCGCAATCTGGTCGCCACCCTGGAAATCCCGGCGGTTGAGATTGCCGATGGCGTGATGCTGGCGCCGCTGGTTGGTCAGATCGATAAGCAGCGCGCCGATGCGCTGCTGCAACGTCTGCTCGCGGTTGCCAGCGCTCGGCGCATTCGGTTGGTGGTCATCGATGTGGCTGGCGTGCCAGCGTTTGACACGCTGGTGGCGCAGAGCCTGCTCCAGACGGCGCAGGCGCTCGAATTGATCGGGTGCCAGGCGGCGATCACCGGCATCTCTCCGGCAATGGCGCAGACGATCACGTCCCTCGGCGTGCAGATGGACTCAATCGCTATTGCGCGTTCGCCACAGGAGGTGTTGCGGCGGTGAACGCAGATGGTACGCCAACGCGATGCACTGGCGCTACCCGTCTATGATCGCGCGCGCCGGTGCGGTGCACTGGCGCTACCGGTCCGTGATGGTGCGCCAGCGCGGTGCAACGGCGCTATCCGCACGCCTCTCGCCTCTTGCCTCTCGCCTCTTATAGGACAATCAACCAGATATTGGACAATCTCGTGATCGGTGTTGGCTTCGACAGGCTCAGCCAACGCCAGCCGCTCCACAGGCGCAGGCTCGATTGTCTGAGTTTTGGTTGATCTTCCTATGAGAAAGGCGAAGCGATACAGGACGAGAAGCGCGGTCGGTTGTGATGGATGACGCCGCTCTCCCCCTGTACGCCGTACATTCCCGCTCACGGAGCATGAGGCGTACAGGGGGAGATGATGTTCTCAACGCGCAGGCATGACCAAAGCGCCGTCGTTGCACCTGATCTGCGGTGATGCGGCTGTAATCTCGCCAACTGGACTCTTCTGAGGTTTGTGCTACAATATGGCAGTACCCTGATAGACATCTGACAGGAAGTTGAAAACGCGCATTCAAGGGAGAGATGCGGATGTCTACGACTGAACTCGATGCACTCATCGACCGTCTTTTGCCGCGTGTGCTCGCCGATCGCGATCTTGGCGACGGTCGTGTGTTCACTCGTTTGCACCTCCAACACCTCTGGGCGCTGAGTTGTCTCCACGCCGGGCAGTGCTACGACGAAACGCTGCTGATTAATCGCCTCACCACACGCCTGCCGCGGCACGTCATGCTGAGCAAGGAGATCAGTGCAACGCCGGCTACTGCGTAAGGTTGACCAACTGTGAGCATCGAAAACACCTCCCTCCCCGCGTCGAAGGATGCGGCGTTACGTGGCGCTGTGCGCTTTGTGGCGCTGGCGAATTTCGCCTATTTTGGGGTGGAATTCGCTATAGCACTCGCAATAGGTTCAGTCGCCCTGTTTGCCGACAGTATCGACTTCCTCGAAGATACGGTGCTCAACCTGCTCATCCTTGTCGGGCTGAGCTGGTCACCCGTCTGGCGCGGGCGGCTGGGGATGATCCTCGCCGCTATTCTCCTGATCCCCAGTCTGGCGACGGTTCGGACGGCATGGGAGAAATTTCTGCATCCCGTCCCGCCCGACCCGGCGTGGCTCGCTGTCGCAGGTGTGGGGGCGCTGGTTGTGAACCTGACCTGCGCCCTGGCGCTTGCCCGTCACCGGCAGCATCACGGGAGCCTGGCAAAAGCCGCCTTCCTTTCTGCACGCAATGATGCGCTGGCAAATATCGCCATCGTTGCAGCAGGACTCCTGACAGCGGTTATTCTTTCGGGATGGCCCGATCTGATCGTCGGACTGGGTATCCTGGTGATGAACGCAGATGCAGCGCGGCAGGTCTGGGTTGCAGCACGGCGTGAGGTTCGGGATGAGAACTGAGAACTGAGAACTGAGAACTGAGAACTGAGAACTGAGAACTGAGAACTGAGAACTGAGAAC
>DAOTWI010000361.1:0-4330 GCA_034436075.1 Roseiflexus sp. | reverse complement strand
GGGCGAAACCGGCCACGCGCCAGAATGCGCACCGTTTCCGGCACGCGCAGCCACGTCTGCCCGGTTGCCAGCGCCAGCGCCATGTCAGTTGATCCCATGCCGGTGCCGAAGGCGCCCACCGCGCCATACGCTGTCGAATGCGAATCGCTGCCGAGGATCAGCATGCCGGGGCGCGCCAGCCCTTCTTCAACCAGCACCGGATGCGAAATGCCGCGCCCGACATCGAAGAAATGGGTGATCTGCTGCTGCCGCACCCAGCGCCGCAGCGCCAGTTGATGCTCGGCATTCTGGATCGTCGCCGCTGGCGCCACGTGATCTACCACCACCGCCACCCGGTCGCGGTCCCACACCTGTTCGGCGCCCAGCTCCTGGTGCAGGATTTTGATGATGCTGGGCGAAATGCTGTCGTGCATCATCGCCAGATCGACCCTGGCGACGATATTCTCACCGGCGGAAACCGGTCTTCCGGCGGCGTGCGAAAGGATCTGTTCTGCGAGCGTCTGCCCCACGACTCCCTCCTAAAACGCAAACAGAAAGCCCGCTTGCCTGGTCTGGCGAAGCGGGCCTGTCAACCAACCATTGCGGGACAAGCGAGCCTAACCAGACCAGACGTCCGGCTTTTTGCTGCGCTTAACCTGCTTGGTGATCAGGGTATGCATATTGCCTATAACGAGTTCTTTACTGCGATGGGCAGTGTACCATCGAAGCGGATGGCTGTCAAGCGCGTGGGTGGATCATCCGACCATTGTCGGCGCTCAACTCAATCTTGAAGATGGCTCTGCGCTAACTCCTCGATGGCTGTGACGACCTGGCCGCAGCGAAAGCCGTAATTAGGGAATCTTCGAGCAGTGCAGCAACATCGAGCGGTTTCAGGGCATCGGACATTGATCATCTCCTGCTGGAGCGTCTTCACGGGACAAGACCAGCTTCCTTGAGCGCCTGTTCGAGCAAGTCGGCAATCCCAATCTCGCCCGCCCAATGGCGCATATATGCAAGATCAAGGGTCATCCCCTGCACCTTGAGCACACCCTGACTATCATTCCATTGCCGCTCGGAGACACGCCCGCCCATCGCGTACCATTCGAGTTTCTGCAGGACAATATCCTCGGGCGAGGTGAGCCGGAATGGACGCGGGTCGCTT
Organism: Roseiflexus sp.; assembly: GCA_034436075.1. GTDB lineage: Bacteria > Chloroflexota > Chloroflexia > Chloroflexales > Roseiflexaceae > Roseiflexus. Next base: position 3,189 of record DAOTWI010000361.1, on the reverse strand, counting down.
GCCGTAATCGGACCTATCTGGGCGCGTTGCGCTTTGGAACGATCGAACGGTCGATCAGGTGCGAGAAATACGTCGATTTTGATCATACTTGCCAGATGTACGATATTGAAGGAGCTTCGCTGCTGAATCGCTTCCTGGATGTCACCTGCCTGCACGTAATAGCCGTTGTACAAGCGTGCAACCAGTTGTTGCACCTGTCCGGGACGAATGTCAGCGATTACATCGACATCGAGCGTGGTGCGTGGCACGCCATGGGCGATGCTTGCGACGGAGCCGCCGATATAGTAGAAGATGCCAAGCGCATCGAATGCATCGACAAGCGGAATCAGCGCGTCAAGAAATGATGCCATTGTCGTCTTCTTGCTGCGCAAACGCAGCACGCAAACGTCGGGCCAGTTCCACGCCATACTGTTGTTCAGCGAAGCGCAGGCGGATCTCCCGCTCGTCCGCCTGTGGATAGCGCCGCCGTAGAGCCGTCAAGGCGCCATCGATCGCAAAACTGGTCATTTCAGCGGCCAGATCAACCCGTCGTACCGTGCTGGCTTGACGCAAAAGCGCAATCTGCACCTGTTCGGCCGCCTGATTCGTATCGGAAATCCTGAAAGACATCGGCATCATTTCCCAAAGCTGTCCATCTGCTCGATGTGAAGTGTCTTATCAAGAAGTCTTATCAAGAAGATGCAGTGCAACTGCTCGTTCAAGCGCAGCCCCTTATCGCGTTGCGACTTTTGAGGGTCATAGTTGGCGTCTCACATCTCCACATTTCCTGGCTCCTTACATTATATCCTCATCATTAGCGCGCTGCTGGCACTGATTCTGGCGAGGGTTGTTGAGGTCAAAGGAGGTTTACCGCGTCACGACGCTTTTTTGCCGTCATCCCCCGCCCCCTTCTCTCGCGCCGCCCTGCGCTTCCCGCTTGCAGGAGGTTGGGGGAGAAGGGGACGTCAGGGCGTACCCGCGAGTAAGGTGACCGTCACCGCCTGGATAGGGGACAAGCGCCCGTTCGCTGCCAGAGGTCGGAGGGAATGACGAGCGCAGCGGTCGCCAGGAGGAGTGACGGGTGCAGGCATGAGTTGTCAAGAAATGACGCTCCGGCTGCCAGCGATTGAAATCGCTCCTGATAGGCATGCGGCCGACCGCCCGCCTCCGAGGACGGGAACGGCGGCGTCCACGTGCGGTGAGCGTGCCGAACCGCGCAGGTGGACGCCCAGCAGAACGCCTGCCTGGCGCGACTTCAGTCGCCAACCAGGGCGCAGCGCGGCAGGGACGCGCTTGCTTGCCGCCTAACAATTCATGCCTGCACCCAGGAGTGACGGTCGCCTGGGATTACCCGCCACCCCTGTGCTATAATGCACAAAGAAAACATTGCGAACATTGGAGGATAGAACGCCATGGCGCTGCGCCGCATTTTGCGCATTGACAACCCGGAAGACAAGAAAATCCTGACGACCCGCTGCCACCCGGTGCGAATGCCCAACCCGTCGCTGAAGCAACTGGTCGCCGATATGTTTGAAACCATGCACGCTGCCAATGGCGTCGGTCTGGCAGCGCCGCAGATCGGCATCACGCAGCGCCTGACGGTCATCTCGATCCCTCCGACGATGGAAGAACGACCCGATGGCACGAAGGTCGAAGTCGCGCCGGAGCAGAACTTTGTGCTGATCAACCCGGAGATCGTCAAAGCCAGCGATCAGGAAGAAGTCGGGCTTGAGGGATGTCTGAGCCTGCCGGGGTGGTACGGCGAGGTGCCGCGCGCGGCGTGGGTTACCGTCGAGTACACCGATCTGAACGGGCGGCGGCAGCGCATCCGGCGCGCGACGGGGTTGCTGGCGCGCGCCTTGCAGCACGAGATCGATCACCTGGACGGCATCCTCTTCACCGAGCGCATCCGCGACCTTTCGACTCTCAAGGATTACAGCGAAGAAACAGCGCCAGCGGCGGCGGAGTAGGATGAGGTTGAAGGTGGAAGGCGGGAAAGTTGAAGGCGGTTCAGGGTGAAGGGTTGCCGTTGCATGGTGAATGTTGCACGTTGAACGTAGAAAAGTGAAGCAAGGCGCGAGGCGAGAGACAAGAGGCAAAGGCTGCAGGTTGAATGCTGCATGCGATGCCCTGAGCACGCGAAAAGTGTTTTTGGTTCTCAGTTCCTGGTTCTCGGTTCTTTCAAACCCTAATCGCTGACGAGAATGAAACCACTCTCGGAAATTTTGAGCGTTATCAAGTCATATGAGACCCTGCTCGCAGAGCGATACGGCGTGCGAATAACGGGCGTGTTTGGTTCGTATGCACGTGGCACGACGCGCAGTGACAGCGATCTGGACCTCCTGGCTGAGATCGTGCGCCCTGTCAGTTTGCTGGAACTGGTAGGAGTGGAAATCTTTCTGAGCGATGCGCTTGGCATTCAAGTCGATCTTGTACCTGAACGCTCGCCCCGGGAAGAGATTCGTGGTTCAATCACGCAAGAGGCAGTCGCGCTATGACACGCAACGTTCGACTGTACCTTCAAGACATTCTGGATAAATAGAATAGAACACGGATTTGGACAGATTGGGACGGATTATTACGGATCAGATTGCTTAATTCCGATATAGAGATGCGTATTAATCACTCCATAAATGGTAAGGAGTGAGAAGGGTCAAGATTTCGCTTCTCACTCCTCTCCCCTCACTCCTCACTCACTTCCCGCACCCCATGTAAACCGCAGTGCTCTCCTTTGCATCCATCGCGCGCTGCGACTCGCCGGCTGGAGCGGCGGGCGCCTGCTCGACGCGGTCGAACGGCAGCGTCGTGTTCGTGTCGGTCTGATTCGTCGCTGGTTGCTGGATGACGAACCCGTTCGGCGCCATCAACTGGTTCAGCAACGGCTGTTCCTGAACCTTCGCCTGGTTTGCGCACGCGGCAATGCTCAACGCCAGACCGATGCCAGCAATGAGCGCCACTCCGCGGCGCCGGATGTGTCGCAGCATGTGACTCCACTCCCTTCTAATGTGTGCAACTGCGCTGATCGTCGAGATGGGAAACCCTGTGTGCGGACCTGTCTTAACTATACCATGAAGACTGTGCAGAAGCAAGACGAAAATTTGACGATTTCTGTGCAGTTGGGGGACGCGACGAACGCTGGCGATATGACCGGGGGCGGTCTCCTGGCGCGGGGGGCGCGGCTGGCAGGGTTGCGCACCAGGGCGACGGTTT
>DAOTWI010000360.1:0-6102 GCA_034436075.1 Roseiflexus sp. | reverse complement strand
TGGCGGCGGCGGCGGCGCGGGGCGGGGCGGTCTCTGGCTGGATTGTCGGCGGCGGCCAAGGTTGTAGGCGCTCCGCGCCGACGGATCGCTCAGCGTTGCATACGCCTCGGTCAACATTTGGCTGCGGCGGCGCGCATATTCGAGGTCTTCCGGGCTGGCATTGACGAAGCGATCAGGATGATACCTGGCAATCTCGCGCCGGTATGCGCGTTTGATCTCCTCCGGCGACGCCGAGCGCGACACGCCAAGCAATTCGTAGAAGTCTAACTCCTCGAAATCGTACACGGGCACACCATGGGGCAGTCGGCGACGGGAATGCACCCGGCGCCGGGGGTAGCCACACCTTCTATTCGAGATAATCGCGCAGTTTCTTGCCAAGGCGCGGGTGGCGCAGTTTGCGCAGCGCTTTCACCTCAATCTGGCGAATACGCTCACGGGTGACGCCAAACTCCTTGCCGACTTCTTCGAGGGTGCGGCTATGACCATCTTCGAGACCGAAACGCAATTGGAGGACGCGGCGTTCGCGTTCGGTGAGCTGATTCAGCACCTGCTCGACCTGCTCGCGCAGCATTTGATGGCTGGCGGCATCGGAAGGCGCCAGAACCTTCGAGTCCTCGATAAAATCGCCGAGTTGACTGTCTTCTTCCTGACCAACCGGTGTTTCGAGCGAGACCGGTTCAAGCGACGTTTTGCGGATCGAGCGCACTTTGTCCACCGGAATGCCCAACGCGCGCGATAACTCCTCATCGGTCGGTTCGCGCCCCAATTCCTGGAGCATGCGGCGGCTTTCGCGCATCAGGCGGTTGATCGTCTCGACCATATGCACCGGAATACGGATGGTGCGCGCCTGGTCCGCAATCGCGCGCGTAATCGCCTGGCGAATCCACCAGGTCGCATAAGTTGAGAACTTGAACCCTTTGCGGTAGTCGAATTTTTCGACCGCGCGGATCAGACCGACATTCCCTTCCTGGATCAGGTCAAGGAGTTGCAGTCCGCGCCCGATATATTTCTTCGCCACCGACACCACCAGCCGCAGGTTTGCCTGGGTCAAATCCTCGCGCGCCGTTTTGCCCTGCTCAATGGCGAGGTTCCAGTCGCGCCAGAGTTGATCGCGCACATCAGCGCACATCTGCTGCACCTCCTCCACGGAGGGCCAGTCGGTGGATGTGGTCAACCGTTGCTGAACCACAGCAGGCAGGAGCGAGAAGATAATCGTCGCCTGTGCGAAGGTCTGATCAAACTGCTCCGCCGTCATGCGGTGCTGTTTGATCAACTCATTCCGCCGTTTGTCGAATAACTGACGCTGTTCGAAGGTCATGCGCTCTTGAAGAGCAGAGACCTCGCGCAGGCAGCCAGGAGTCAGCGGATCGGGAAGCGGTTGCTCAACAATCGCGTAGAGCAGCCGAATGGCGTCCTCGACCACGGGCCAGGTTTTTTGCAGGCGATGGTACATTTGTGCGCCGACCGCCGCGATCTGCTCGGCGCGCCAATCCGCCGCCAGTTGCGTCCGGTACGACTCCAGGTATTCGCCGATCTCGATCTTTTGCGCCAGCACAGTTTCCTGACGCGCAGTGAGGAGCGGCACCCGCCCAATCTCGCGCAGATACATGCGCACCGTATCGTTGATGCTGATGCCTTCGACGCTCAGATCATCAAGATCGCCTTCTTCCTCGAAGTGGACATCAATATCGGCGCCGCCGGCGATCATCTCATCGCGCGTGGCAATGCCCGCCGACTGGAGCGCCTGTTGAATCTCCGCCAGGCGGTCGCTGTCGGTGTCGCTGCCTGCAAGCAGTTGAGCAATTTCGCCCTCAGTGACAAAACCGCGCTGCTTCCCGATTGCCAGCAGATCGTTCAGGCTCGTAATCGTCTGCGGCTCTTCTTCAGGCTCGCGGGAAACGCCGGCAATGTCATCATCCAGATCATCCAGCAGCAGATCATCTTCCAGAAGCGGCTCATTCGGTTGTTCCATCGAAACCTCCGCAGGCAACCACTGCCTTCCCTATCAGCGTGATTCAGAACTGTTTGATTGCGTTTGCTGCGCTGAGAAGGCCTGGCAGCAGAGAGATGCGGCCATTGTCATGAACGACATATCTGCGTCCAACAGCGTTTCGTGCACCGGCAGCGGATCGGCGCGTTGCCGCATCGGTCAGAACGTGTGCAGCGCGTGCAGGTCGGCATATGCTGAACTGCGGCGTGGGATGCTCAGCATATTGATAAACTTTTTGACCTGCACCAGTTGGTCGAGCAGAAGCTCCTGCTCCGCTTCACTGGCGGCTTCTGCCTGCATACGTGCAATCTGGACACGCCAGCGTTGTGCAACATCGCGCTGAAGGATTGTAGCACATTCCAGTGCATCGTTGACAATCCGATACGCTTGTGGCTGCGGCGCGTGCAATGCCAGCACGTGCTTCGCTATTGCGTCCAGCGGCGCGTACAGGGTCGTTGCCCACACCTCTGGATCGCTCTCAGCAGGAGCAGCGATCCAGGCGCGCCACAATGCGCGGAACTCGTCGCGGGTGAACAACTCGTCGATGGTTCCGCGCATTAGCGATTGCAGCGCCGGATACGGCGACAGGTCGCGGTGGAGTTTCTCTTCCACGGCTGCGCGCGCTGCCGGATAGCGAATAACCCAGCCCAGCAGATGCTCCTCCTGCGTCGGAGGCGGCGGCGCGGTTTCATCAGGTTGCTGCTCCGGAACCTTTGCTGCGCGCGTCTGATCCGGCGGATGGCGCTGCCCCTCCTGGCGCGCCGTCTCTTTCAGCGCTGCAAATATATACTGTTCTTCGACATCGATCAGTCGCGCCAATCGCTGCATGTAGTGCGCCTGCTCGACCGGATTGGCAATCTGCGCCAGGAGCGGCGCAAGCCGTTCGACCGCGTCTGCTTTGCCGCGCCCGCTCGAAAGATCGAGGTCGGACGTCAGCGTCTCGAAGTAGAAATCCACCGCCGGACGCGCCGCTGCGAGCGCCGCGCGCCAATGATCCGGGTTTTCCTGAATGACCTCATCGGGGTCTTTCCCGTCAGGAAGCGTCAGAATCCTGATCTCGACATCCTGAAGTCGTTGCAGCCTGATGATCCCCTGCGGCGAGATCACCGCCGTCAATTCGCCCTCTGGCTGGCTCTGGAGCGCCTGCAATCCCTTAAGCGTCGCGCGCACGCCGGCGGCGTCGGCGTCGAGCGCCAGATACACGCGGTGCGCCAGTTTCTTCACCAGCGCCACGTGATCGGCGGTCAGCGCCGTGCCGAGCGGTGCAACGACGTTGCGAAAGCCATACTGGTGCGCAATGATGACATCGACATACCCCTCGACAATCACGGTTGCATCACTCTGACGGATCGCATCGCGCGCCAGGTCGAGCCCGTACAGCACCTTTCCTTTGTCGAAAAGCGGCGTCTGCGGCGAGTTCATGTATTTCGGCTGCGCATCTCCCAGCGCCCTGCCGCCGAACGCAACAATGTCGCCGCTCGCAGTGCGGATCGGAAACATGAGCCGGTTGCGGAAGCGATCATAATACCCGCGCGTTTCGTGGTGGATCGCCAGACCGGCTGCTTCGATGTCTTCCGGTGAAAAGCCGCGCCGTTCAGTCAGGTAGGAGAGCAGCAAACTCCAGTCGTCGGGAGCGTAGCCGAGCAGAAACGCCTCGCTGGTTGCGTCGTCGATGCGCCGTTTGGCGACATAGGCGCGCGCCTCCTCGCCACGTTGCGACTTCACCAGCATATGGCGGAAGAATGCCGCTGCGGCTACGTTCACCTCCAGCAGGCGGGTGCGCAACCGATCCTGTTGCTCGTCGGCTTCGGTGCGCGGGTGCAACTGCACACCTGCCCGCTGCGCCAGGCGTTCGAGCGCGTCACGAAACTCCAATCCCTCACGGCGCATGAGAAAATCGAACACTGTTCCTGATGCCTTGCACCCAAAACAGTGAAAACTTTGCGTATCGGGAAAGACATGAAACGCCGGCGTGCGCGTGTTGGGATGGAATGGGCAGAAGCCAACGTAGCTGCGCCCCGTCTTCCGCAGGTTCACATATGCCGAGATGAACTCGACAATATCGATCTTTTCTTTGATCTGATCGGTAACGCCAGGCATACCCGTTCCATCGAACATCGTGCGCCGCGCGTCAGGCGCTCCAGGTGCGCGGCACATACAGATCGTTGAACACCTTCAGCGCGAAGCGGTCGGTCATACCAGCGATATAGTCAACGACAGCGCGCTCGATCGGCTCGCCGCGTTCCTGATTGATCCGCAGCAGGTCAACCGGCAGTTGATCGGGATGCTTCAGAAAGTGATGGTAGAGCAACTCGATCATGAGGTGAACCTTGCCATCGTCCGCCTTTGCTTTCGATCCGAGGTACACGTGCTGATACAGAAACTCGCGCAGCGTATTCGTCGCCTGGAGCACATGCGGGCTCATCGACAGTTCCAGTCGATCCGGCGGCGGCGCTTCCCCTGTCGCCCACCAGTTGTGGTCGATCATGTCGCAAACCATCGTATCGAGGCGTTGACCGTGCGTCTCACCCAGGACCTCAATCGCATCGCGCGGCAGATCTGCGGGGTGCAGCAAACCGCCGCGGATGGCATCGTCGATGTCGTGATTGATATAGGCGATGGCGTCGCACAGTTTCACAATCTGCCCTTCCAGCGTGCTGGCGGCGCCCCAGGCGCGCATGGTAATGTCGCGCCGGGCTTTGGAGTGCATATAGATGCCCTCGCGCACCTGATCGGTCAGATTCAGCCCGGCGCCATTCCGTTCGAGCACATCGACGACGCGCAGGCTCTGCTCGTTGTGGCGGAAGGCGCGCCCCATCGCGTGCGACAGCGCCGTCTCGCCTGCGTGACCGAAGGGCGTATGCCCCAGATCGTGACCGAGACCAATCGCCTCGACCAGGTCCTCGTTGAGGCGCAGGGCGCGCGCCACCGTGCGCGCAATCTGCGTCACTTCGAGCGTATGGGTCAGGCGCGTGCGATAATGATCGCCCTGCGGCGAAATGAACACCTGCGTTTTATGTTTCAGGCGGCGAAACGGTTTCGAGTGCAGAATGCGGTCACGATCGCGCTGAAAACTGCTCCGCACCGGCGATGGTTCTTCAGGGCGCGCACGTTGGGCGCTGTCGCTGAATGCCGCGAGCGGCGACAGGCGTGCGCGCTCATCCGCTTCGATACGCTGGCGTACACCAGCATGCGCCTGTGTCATGCCGAACCTCCAGCGCCGGCAGGGTCAGATGCCGCTGCCGCACATAGAAACCAGGGATGCGTCACCGATTGAACCGGACGGAAGATATCATAGGACGATCAACCAAAACCTGGACAATCACGCCTACGCCTGCGGAGCGGCTGGGCGTTGGTTTCGACAGGCTCAACCTGCGTTGGCGGAGCCTGTCGAAGCCAACGCCAATCACGAGACGGTCACCATGCGCGAGATTGTTCAACGTCAAGATGATCTCCCTATCAGATCGTCTCGCCTGCCGGGCGAAGCGATGCATCCTGCATTGTACGTCGTTTCAGCGCGCGCTGCAACGCAGTGACCAGGGCGGCGATCAGGTGCACCGCCACGATCGTCTCGAAATAGACGCGATGACCGCTGGCGTTAGCGAGCGCCTGCGCCTGTGCGGTATCGACGAAGCAACTGGCAAGGTTGAACGATCCATGGACAACAACGCATGTCTCGTAGCGCGCTGCCACAAATGTGGAAAGAAAGTAGATGCAGAAACAGACGAAGGCCGCCCACCAGCGTTCGTCGCGCCGCGCTATAAACCATCCCCAGAACATGGCAAAAGGAGTGGCAAACACCGTCCAGATCAACGCCGGGATCTGCGCTTCGTTGTAGGGAGGAGCGGTCGTGCTGCGCTGATACGTCGCCCAAACCGCGCCAATACATGCCGCACCAAAAATGAGCAGAAACGTGCGGATATCGAAACGCGCCATTGGCAGGCATCTCCATGCGCCAGTATTCCTCACAAATTATAGCACACAGGGAAGCCGACGGTTAAGCGCGGCGGGGGCAGGGAAGAGTTGGTGCACTGCAACGGCGCTGTGAAAATGAAGCATGAAATCTGGTATGCGGACTGGTGAATGGATTCGCGTCTATGGCCCTCCGGCCA
>DAOTWI010000359.1:0-5720 GCA_034436075.1 Roseiflexus sp. | reverse complement strand
CGTAGCGCTGGGTGGTGCCGGAGGGCTTGAGGTTGAGGACGAGGAGGAGTGATCCGGATCAGGCGGAGTGCGCCGAGAACGATCAGGGTGCGGACAACCGTACCCTGATCGTTTTTCTGCCCGTGTGTTTAGCGAGGGGTGGCAAAAACCTGCGTCCAGTACCGTCCGTATGAGCCGCCGTCGGCAAAGGTGACGCCGACCTCGCGCAGGTTGCAGTTCAGCATGTTTCTGCGGTGCCCTTCGCTGTTGTACCACGCCTGCACCACCTGTTCGGCGGTGCGATAGCCAGCAGCGATGTTTTCAGCAGCGGTCGAGTACGTGTACCCTGTGCGCCGGATGCGATCCCAGGGAGTGGAACCGTCCGATCCCGTGTGGCTGAAGAAGTTCTTTGTCGCCATGTCCTGACTGTGCGCGGCGGCAGCGGACGTCAATCGCTGCGAAACGGTCAGCGGGGCGCATCCTGCCGCCACTCGGTACTGGTTCGTCAGATCGACGACCTGTTGAGCTGGCGGCGATATGGCGGTTGAACCGCTGTTACCGCTCGTCCCCGGTACGATGACGAGCGGCAGGTGCACTCTTGTGGTCGATGATTGCGTAATTGCGCTTTCGGTGGAAACGGCGATGTCTGCCTCAGTGTCTGTTGCTGGTTCGCCGATGTCGGCGGGAGGATCGACAGTCGTCTGAGCAGAGAGCGTGAGCGGTATCAGGCTCAACGCAACGGCTATGATGAGAAGTGCAATGCGATATGGTAAAGACATGCATGGGCTCCCTGGAAAAAACGTCGTGGTGCAATAAGGGCGCTCTACCGCTTTACCTTTATTTTATGGTTTGTCCGCTGGCCGGGAAATAGCCCGATAGTCCCCGCGTTGCATGGCTCATAGTACGCCAGATGAATAGGGCATCCGTTCAACGCGCCAGAACGTAACTCATTGGCGCGCACTGTCGCACAAAGCCTTTGAGTTCCAACACTGCCAGCGCAGCAGACACCTCGTAGACCGGCATGGATGTTCGCCGTTGCAGATCGTCGATGTGGAGCGGTTCGTACCCGACCAGCGCCAGCACCGCAGCCTCGACCGGGTCATCGGGGAGTGCAACGCGCACCTCCTGCTGGCTGGCCGCCACGCTCATGTCGAGCGCTTCCAGCATGTCGCCTGCGCACGTTACCAGACCGGCGCCGTTGCGGATCAGTTGGTTGGTTCCTTCGGAGCGGGGGCTGAAGATTGGTCCTGGCACAGCAAAGACGTCGCGCCCCTGTTCGAGCGCATAATCGACCGTGATCAGCGCACCGCTCTTCGCCCCGGCTTCTACCACCAGCACGCCGCGCGCCAGACCGCTGATCAGCCGGTTGCGCACCGGAAAGAATTGCGGGATGGGTCGGGCGCCAAGCGGGAATTCGGAGATCAACGCACCGCTGCTGGCAATGCGTTGCGCCAGAGAAGCGTGCCGTTCAGGGTAGACCATATCAGCGCCGCATGGCAGAACCGCCAGGGTGCGACCGCCAGCGTCGAGCGCCGCCGTATGCGCGATGCTGTCGATTCCCAACGCCAGCCCACTCACAATTGTCACCCCCGCCTCGACCAGCCCGGTTGTCAGGCGACGAGTGGCTTCGCGTCCATAAGACGTCGGCTGGCGCGTGCCGACCACCGCCACACTCCAGGCATCGGCGTCGGAGAGCGCGCCACGCACATAGAGCAGCGGCGGCGGCGAGGGAATGTGGCGCAGGGACGCAGGATAGGCGGGATTCTCGCGGTCGATGAGGGTAATTCCGGCGCGCTGGGCGTGTTCCATCTCGCGATCGAGGTCGAGCGTGCGCCGTGTGTCGATCAGGGCTTCGATCAGTTTCGGTTCCAGTCCGGCAGCGGCAAGTTCAGCCGCCGACGCGCGCCAGGCGGCGGCGATCGAGCCGCACCGTTCGATCAGACGATCAAGACGGGCTGGACCGATGCCGTTCACCCGGTTGAATCCAAGGTAATAACGTGTGTTGTCCATCGCGCACCTGGCGTTTCAAGGAAAGTGGCAAACGGCAGACCCATGGCTGCCGACAATGGGTAGTATACCGGTCGCCCATTACCAGAGTTCGATCATGCGCAATGGGCGCACTGTCGCCGCGAGGTCGCTCAGGTCGGCATCGAAGCCGTACCGCTGCACAAGCAGGCTGGCACGGGCGCTGAGATCGGCAACCGAAGCGGGCATGCGACCGGCGCCAAACACCACGAGGGAGTGACGCAATGGCGCCGCCAGAGTGGTGCGCCACGCAGAACGGAAGACCTTCACTTTTGTGGAAAAATGCGGGTCGCTGCGCAATATATTGACGCCAATCACCCCGCCGGGCAGCAGACGTTCCCGGCAGAGCGCGTAGAACTCCACCGTCGCCAGATGATCCAGATGGTCGCGGGCGTCGCTGAACGCATCCATAATGATGATGTCGTAACGGTGCGGTGTTGACTGGAGATACGCCTGAGCATCGGCGATATGGAGACGCTGCCGTTCATCGAAGGTGACGCCGAAATAGTCGGCGGCGATCATCTCGAACACTGGATCGACATCGACATTGTCGATGACCACATCGGGCAGATGGGCATAGAGCGCCAACGAGATGCGTCCGCCGCCGAAACCGAGCATACATACGCGCTGCGGCGCCGGACGCCAGAGGAGCGTGAGCAGGAGCGCGCGCGTGTAGGGCGCCAGGAGATAGAGTGGTCGCTCGATGTCGATCCGCGACATCGGTCCGTCGAGGGCGCCGTTGTCCGGGTTCAGGAAGAAAAGACTGATGAATGTTGCGTCCTTGATGACCCAGAGACGCATATGTGACAGCATCTGATCGGCGATGACGCCGTCGGGAAGGGTACGAAGCCGCGCCAGGCGTTGGGAAAGGGCGGCGGCGTACACTGCGAGGCGAGAAGGCGCGGGGTCTGAAGCCATGCGCTGCACTCAACGATCATTGCGGGGCCAGATTGTCCAGAGCGCAGCGCCAGCCGCCGCAGCCCACGACCAGAGCGCCTCGTCGGCGAAGCCATTGATCCGCAGCAGCACCCCGCCAATGAACAGCGCAGCCGCAATAATGCCGCCGGAGAGCCGGTTCGTCGCCCGTTCGACGCGCTTCATGCCGCGCTCGAGGCGGGAAAGATCGACGCGCATTTGCAGTTCGCCACGGTTGGCGGCTTTGTAGTAAGCATCCATCTGGCGCGGCAACGTCGTCGCTACCTGACTGAGCGCCGTGACCTCACGGCGAATCTCTTCCAGCCAGTCGCCGTTGCGCCGTTCGCGGTCGAGCATTGCCTGCGCAAACGGCTGCGTTTCTTCAAACAGGTTGATGTCGGGATGCAGCCCGGTCACAATGCCGCTCACCAGGCTGATCGCCCGCCCCAGGTAGATCAGGTCTTGCGGAATCTGGAAAGGGAGGTCACGCACGAGGTGCTCCGTTTCATCGAACAATTTCTCAACGTCGATGTTGGTCAACTCGCGTTGCGAGCGGTCATAGGTATGGCGCAGGACGATCTGGAGCGCCTGAATGATCGGACGCCGGTCGGCGCCGGGCAGGATCATGCCCAGGCGGTCGAGCGTTTCCACAATCCGCTCCGGATCGTTGGTTGCAAGCCCGATCACGCCGTTCCGCATAATTTCCATCGTTGTCGGCGGCAGATACCCGACCATGCCGCAGTCGAGGAGGATGAGCGTGAAGGGCGCGCCTGGTTTGACACCGTTGGTTTGCGGCGGCGGCGGACCCTCGACGCGCACGAAGATGTTGCCGGGATGCGGATCGGCGTGGAAGAAGCCGTCGATGAAGAACTGTTTCAGGTACGCGCGATTGAGGCGGGTAGCGACCTCGGTGCGATCAATGCCAGCCCGATCGAGCGCGGCATAATCGCTGATCTTAATGCCATCGACGCGCTCCATGATCAGCACGCGCCGCGTCGAAAGTTCAGGGTAGGGTTTGGGGAAGTACACCCCCGGCGTATCGGCGAAATTGACCCGAAACCGCAGCGCGTGTTGCGCCTCGCTCACATAATCGAGTTCCTCGCGCAGCACGCGGGCGAATTCCTCGAACAAAAGTTCCAGATCGGCGCGCCGCCGGATCAGCGGGTAATTCTTGACGATGCGCACTGCCCACAGCACGGCGCTCAGGTCGATCTCGACGATTTCATCGATGCGCGGGCGTTGAATCTTGATTGCGACCGGTCTTCCGTCGCGGAGTTCGCCATAGTACACCTGACCGAGCGATGCTGCCGCAACCGGCGTCGGATCGAAGCGCGCAAAAATCCGTTCGGGCGACGTGCCCAGTTCGGTGATGAGCGTTTGCACCACATACGGCAGCGGCGCCGGCGGCACTTCGTCCTGCAAGCCGGCCAGTTCGTCGGTGATTGCGGCGGGAAGCACATCTGCGCGGGCGCTGAGAAACTGGCCAAGTTTGATCAACACGCCGCCCATCCGCACTGCCAGACGGCGAAATTCGCGCGCGATGCGCTGATAGCGGGCGACGCCGCTCCGCTGCGCATACCAGCGGGTCAGGCGATAGCGGTTGAACAGAATGTCGAAAATGAAGACATGGACAATCACCCGGAGAAAGAACCAGGATACACGAAGAAAGCGCCGCCGCCTCGGTACCGGGAATGGGCGAAGGTTGGGCGGCAGCGGGGGAAGCGTGAGTATGGCGCCGGAGTCTGAACCGGTCGTTGTCGGCCTTGTGACCGTTTGCACATGCTGTATTATAGCATCACCTCTCACAGGCAAACGCCAGATTTCTGTTATCATTCAATCATGCGAACCGCTCTCTGGCTTCTTCGACACGGGCAAACGCTGCTCAACAAGCAGCGTCGCTATCAGGGACGAACCGATAGCCCGCTGACCGCGTTCGGCGTCCGGCAAGCGCAGGCGCTGGCGCGCCGCCTGAAGCGGATTCCGTTCACGGTCGCCGTTATCAGCCCCTGTGAGCGAGCGCGTGCTACAGCAGCGGAAGTGGCGCAGAAGCGGGAAGTCCCGGTGATCGAAGATGCGCGTTGGAGTGAAACGGATCACGGTCGCTGGGAAGGATTGACGTATGCCGAGGTGCGCGCGCTCTTTCCTGAAGAAGCAGTCGCGCGCTTCGCCGATGCGCTGCATGGCCGGGCGCAGGGCGGCGAAAGTCTCGCTGACGTCAATGCGCGCGTGCTTGAGGCATGGAACCGGTTGCTGCACGAGCATCGCGGCGGTCGCATCCTCGTTGTTACCCACGCCACCCCCATCCAGTTGATCTTGTGCAGTATCACCGGTCTGGCGCCGACCGATCACTGGCGCTGGCGCGTCGATCTGGGGAGCCTGACGGCGATCGATGTCTATGGCAGCGGACCGATCGTGCGTGTGGTCAATGAAACGCCGTTGTTAGGAGTGAGGAGTGAGGAGTGAGGAGTGAGGAGTTAATCTGCAACCTTTCCCCCTTTGCCCCTGCGTGCCGTGTGCCTTTCCCCCTTGCCCCTGCGTGCCGTGTGCCTTCCCCTCCTTGCCCCCGTGTGCCGCGCGCCTCCCGCCCTCCCTCCTTTGTCCCCGCTTGCTGCCTGCTGCGTGCCGTGTGCCCTCCCCCCTTTGCCCCTCTCAAGTGTAGAGTTTTTGCTCTGCCGCATTCTGATGCGGTTGCGATTCGGTTTGGCCTCCAGCAGCAGTGTCATGCCTTTTCGTCCAGGGTTCAGGCTCCAACCGCATGGCGGGCAGCGGCTCACCCTGGATCACGGCCGCCACGAGCGCCA
>DAOTWI010000358.1:0-3681 GCA_034436075.1 Roseiflexus sp. | reverse complement strand
CGACGGTGGCGTGGGGTGGGGCAACCACCAGGGGCGACCCGACGGTGGCGTGGGGTGGGGCAACCACCAGGGGCGCCCACCAGGGGCGCCCTAACGGTGGCGGTTGCGTCGGGGTGGTGCGTCCTCGTCCTTCGCTCTCCTTCGCCTGCTGGCGGCTTTTCTCCTATTACTGGCAGGACTCTGCGAATCTTTCCCCGCATATGCATGGATAATATTCCCTGTACAGCGACCGCGTTCCGCTCTATGCTGCCTGTGACTCTATCGAACGTACAGGTAAGCGACACCAATGAGCCTTCAGGCAAACAAACGTCAGTGGGAAGACCTTGGACAGCTCGACCCGTTCTGGGGCATGACCGGTGTGAACCGTTTTGATGGGTGGGATGTTGCGGCGTTTCTGCAAACCGGTTATGAACAGGTTGCCAGCCTGTTTCAACAGATTGCGCCATTCGAGCGCCCGAAGCGCTGGTCAACCGTGCTCGATTTCGGTTGCGGCGTCGGGCGGCTTGCTCCCGCCTTCCGCGCCCGATTCGAGCATTACATTGGCATCGACATTGCAGAAAGCCTGATTGTCAAAGCGCGTCAACTTCACGCCGACCTCAGCCTGGCGCACTTTATTGTCAGCGCCAGCACGACGCTGCCGATTGCATCGAATAGTTGCGATCTAGTCCACGCCTGGGGCGTACTCCAGCATGTGCCCGATCAGACTGCCGCACTCGGCTATGTTGCCGATTTCGTGCGGGTGCTGCGACCGGATGGCATGCTGGTCTTCACAACGCTCGACTCAATCCATCCACTGTATCGCCTGCAACCGCGCCGTCGCGCGTATGCGCTGCTGCGAACGGTCGGCGTACCCCCGGTGATCCTGTATCGTCGCCTCAAGCTCTATCCCCACGAAGTGCATCCCCTGCCGGGACAGCATGTGACTGCCCGGTTGAAGGCGGCAGGAGCGCACATCCTCGACATCCGTGATGATTCGCCGCCGGATGCTCCACACCAGTGGCGAACGTACTACGTGACGAAATGATGGAATAAGCACGGAAGCGAGGGTCACAGCGCGTGCTGGCGCAGCCGGAACGCCAGCACGCGGACGCAGAACCTATGCCACAGGCGCTTCGGCGCCCGGCGGGGCGCTGCGGCGGAACCAGCGGTTCCACTCGCGGTTCTCCCACACCACCAGCAACTGAGCGGCGTTGAAGATCGACGAATAGGTGCCGCTGATCAGCCCGATCAGCAGGATCAGCACCAGATTGCGGATGCTCTCGCCGCCAAAGAGCAGGAGCGCCATCAAGGTGAAGAAGGTGGTCAGCTGCGTATTGACCGAACGCGGCAGCGTTTGCACAATGCTGTGATTGACGATGTCATCGAAGGTTTCGCTGGGGCGACGGTTAATCAGGTTCTCGCGGATGCGGTCGAAGACCACGATCGTGTCGTGCACCGAGAAACTGATGACGGTCAGGAGTGCGGTCAGGAACAGCGCGTCCACCTCCAGCCCGATGACGATGCCCAGGATCGAGGCGACTCCCAGCACCAGCAGCACGTCGTGGATCATCGCCAGGATAGCGCAGACGCCATAGCGCACCGGATGCGGCGCGCGGCGGAAAGCGAGCGTCAGATAGATCAGAATAACCACACAAGCCGCGATCACAGCGATGACTGCGCTACGAGTGGATTCGGCGCTCACCGTCGCACCGACCGTCTGCAATGCCTGTTGATTGACCTGACCATACTCGGCGCTGAGGGCGCGCAGCACCTGCTGGCGCTGCGACTCCGGGTCGGTTTCGCTCAGAGAACGGGTGCGCACCACTGCGCTGGCAACGGTGCGTCCATCGACCTGCGACTCGGTCAGTTGAACCAGCGCGCCTTCAAATCCCTGCGCCGCAAAGATAGCGCGAATGCGCTCGGTGTCGAGTTGTCCCGGTGTGCGCTCGACGAACTGCACATCCCACAGCGCGCCGCCGCTGAAGTCGATGCCCAGGCGCAGCCCGACTATTCCCAGCGACACGAGACCGGGAATGATGATCAGCAGCGAGAGCGCGAACCACCAGTAGCGCAATTTGACCAGTTTATCCATGCGTTTCTCTTGAAGTCATCGGACTATGCCGCCTCACGGGCGTGGCGCATTCCCGGCGCGTCTTTCAGTTCGTACAGCCAGGGATTCTGCGCAAAAGGCAGCGGGTTGATTGTGTGCAGAAACGTGCGCGTCACGACCATGGACGTGAACAGGCTCAACAGAATACCGAGCCCCAGCGTCAGGGCAAACCCCTTGATCAGGCTGACGCCGAAGGTATTGCCGAACATGAACAGGATGGTGCACGTAATGAGCGTCGCCACGCTCGAGTCGCGGATAGCGGGCCAGGCTTCGACGAAGGCGGCGTCAATCGATGCAGTCAGCGACTTGCCGCGACGCAACTCTTCTTTCAGCCGCGCGAAGATCAGCACATTCGCGTCAACCGCCACGCCGATCGAGAGAATGAAGCCCGCAATGCCCGGCAGCGTCAGCGTCACTGGAATCAACTGGTAGAGCGCGAAACTGATCAGCGTGTAGAGGAGCAGTGCCACAGTCGCCAGCACGCCAGGCAGTCGGTAGAACAGAATCATGAAGAGCGCCACCGTCGCCAACCCGACGATGCCTGCCACGATGCTGGCATCCACCGACCCCTGCCCCAGCGACGCCGAGACCGTTCGGCTCGACTCGACCTGCAACGGCACTGGCAGCGCGCCATACTTGAGTTGCGTGTAAATCTGCTCGGCGTCCTGGCGCGTGCTGGTGGTAATTTCACCGCGCCCGCCGACGAGCGCCGCCTGGACGATCGGGCAACTGAACACCTGATTATCCAGCACGATGCACATCGGGCGCTGGATGTTGGCAGCGGTAAACTGCTCCAGGCGGCGCGCCGACTCGCCGGTGAACGCGAAGGGCACAGCAAACTGGTTTTGCAGGCTCTGCCCGGCGACCTGCGGCGGTTGCACCGCGTTCAGGTCCAGGTCCTTCCCGTCGGTAATGCTCTCGTAGATCGGACCTTCCGGAACCGTTGGCGATATCGTCTCGGTCGCCGTAATCGACTCAGTTCCGGTGACCGGTTCTGGAGGGCGCAGCGCAATCGGATTGGGGCTGCCGGTGGTGCGCACAATGGTTCCGGGGGCGAGAAATTCGCCTCTAGTGTCGATGAACTCCAGTTTCCCGGTGCCGCGCAATGTTTCAATCGCCTGCTCAGGATTGGCGATGCCGGGTATCTCGACGATAATCCGGTCATTCCCCGACAACTGCACGACCGACTCTGCTACGCCAAGGCCGTTGATGCGGCGCTCAATGACGCCAGCCGCTGTTTGCATGATGCTGCGCTCCACCGGTTCGGCGGCGCGGAGCAGCACCTGGGTGCCGCCGCGCAGGTCGAGCCCCAGGCGGATGCTGACATCGCGATTGGACAGCCAGCGCCCCTCTGGCGCAAAAACGACCGACAACGCAATTCCGGCAATCAGCAGGATGAAAATGAGGGAGTAGATATCCCGGTTACGCACAATGCTCTCTCTTGTTCGGGCAACGAACGATGATTGGTTTGCATGTCAACCTGCCCGGCAGACGCAGAGCAGGCTTCAGACGACGGCATTATAGCCATGGGACCCAGGGATGTCAATGATGTCACTGTCTGAACATGTTGCCCGGAGCGACGTTGCAATGCA
>DAOTWI010000357.1:0-11181 GCA_034436075.1 Roseiflexus sp. | reverse complement strand
GCCGCGCGCATTGGCGGCGCTGGCGCGTGTGCCAGCCACGGTGCTGGCGATGGTCTATGGCAATGCCTCGCACCATCTCTCATTCATCGTGCCGGAAGAAGAGATGAGCGGCGTTGTGCGGGCGCTGCACCGCGAGTTGATGATGGGGTAAGCGTCACTTGCCGCCGGTGATCAATTCGTATGCCGCTCTGCTGCGGTTCCAGCGCACCCCTGCCGCCTGGGTGTACGGCTCGCCGCTGCTGTTGATCGGCAACGCCGCAACCACCGGCGGTTGAGTCGTTTCGATCAGCAGCATGATCGCCACCGGGTTGTTTCTCGCATCATTCGATGGCGGGAAACTGACTGCGACCCGCTGACCGATCACGATGCCGGAGCGACTCAGACTGACAAGCGTCTGCGGCTTTCCGGCAGCGTCCGCCTGAACGATCACTGCTTCGCTGACGCTGCCAATATATCCGGTGTATCCGGGACGGCTGAAGGTGGGACCGGGCGTGACGCCTCCTGGTTTGTATGCGACAACGTCTGCGCGTCCATCGGCATTCAGATCACCGCTGTAGGCGATGGTCCATTCCGGACCAACCAGCGACTCGGCGCCAGGCGCAAGCGTTGGGCGCGTGGCAGGCGGCGGCGGGACGGTGGGCGCGACGGTGGCGGGGGGATTCGGAGTTGGCGGCGCTGGCGTGGCTGGCGCCGGGTATGCGGTCACAACGACCATAATCGACACGTCACTGGTCGGCGATGGTTGCCCGGCAAACGGGTTGGCGCAACTGCCGGATGCCGCTCCAACGAATACGAACCCGGCAAGCGTGAGCAGACGCCAGAATGCTGATTTCATGCGCGCCTCCGCGATGATGAAGAGAAGCACCGCTCGCAGTGTAGCATGCCTGGCGTCAGGCGTCTACGTCTTCCTGGGGTGTAGCGCGCGTTGTTGCGCCAGCGACGACCAGGACATATTCACCCTGAACCCGCGCCGACGCCAGGTAGGTGCGCAGATGTGAGAGCGTCCCGCGTTCGACGTGCTCGAACTTCTTGGTCAGATCATTCGCCAGCGCAGCAGGCCGGTCGCCATAGACCGCCAGGGCATCCTGCACCAGGGCAACGATGCGGTAGGGGCTTTCATAAAAGATGAGGGTATGGGGCGAGTCGCGGTCAACCTCGAGGAAACGCCGGCGTGGACCGGGTTTGCGCGGCGGAAAGCCGCGAAACGTGAAACTGTGGAGCGGCAGACCGGAAAGGACAAGCGCCATGATCAGCGCCGCCGGACCGGGAATCATGGTGACATCGACGCCTTCGGCGATGGCGCTGCGCACCAGGGTGAACCCCGGATCGGCAATGCCCGGCGTGCCAGCATCGCTGATCAGCGCCACAGTCTTTCCCTGGCGCAACAGCCCGATCAGGCGTTCGCCCGCCTCGCGCTCGTTGTGTTCATGAAAAGAAACCAGCGGTTTACGAATATCGTAGTGTTGAAGCAAAATGCTGCTCTTGCGGGTATCTTCGCACGCAATCACATCCGCCAGACGCAGCGTTTCCAGCGCCCGCAATGACATATCGCTCAGATTGCCAATTGGAGTGGCGACAATGTACAACATTAATGACATTGTACTCGATGATTGTCGGTCGTGTCGAATGGCGTCGCGCCACAATGCGCATATGACTGGAGGATACCTGGGTTCCTGTGTTACAATGCATTGTTGTATGGCGCGAGAGTCTTCGCAATCGATTCTTTAAGACATCGGGCACGCGCGGAGTCTGCGCCCGCCACGCTGTGGTGAACTATGCTCACGGTTGCTGCATCCCGCACAGCGAACAAAGACATGCCCGGGCGCTCTTTCCTGTGTGAACTGGTCGAGGCGTCGCCTTGGGCGGTTGCCCTGATCGACGCTTCCGGCACGATCACCGCCATGAGTCCATCGGCGTATCGCCTGCTCGATGGGTGCGTGGGCGCGCCTGCGGTCGCCATTCTACCGGCGGACGCCGATGATCAGACCCGTGCCTGTTTTGACGATGCGCTCGTGCGTGCGCGCAACAACACGCCTGGCGATCCGTGTGTGTTCCAGCGGCTCACGCCGTCGGTTGTCGAAATCGAAGCATTGCCGATCACCATCGACGACTCGGGGTGGGTGTCAATAACGGCATATGAGCCGTCACGCAGGGCCGTCCTGCAACGACTCGTCGACACGCTACACCGTCGTCTGCACCAACTCTACGGTGCAGAGTCGCTGCACGCGGCGTGTGAGCAGTTGAGCGAGTTTCTGCTTCCGGCAGGCGTCAGCCTCTCGGTCATCGCCTGGAAGAACGATGGGTCATCGCCGGTTCTCCGGTACAAACCGCCGTCATTTGAGGGCATCATCCTTGATGCAGGCACGCTGGACCTGGCGCTTCAGCAGGCTGCGCCCTTGTTTCTCGAATCGATCCCATCGCAGATGTCCGACCGGATCGCACGTGGAATGGGAGTACGCGGGCATGTGGTGTTCGCGTTGCCAGGAAATGGACCATACAGACAGGCGTTGCACCTGTGGGGTAGCAGTATATCGCTCGATGAACAGTTCCCGATGAGCGCAATAACGGCGCTGATTGCATCCCTGCTGGCGCACCTTGCCGAACACGAGGAGATAACCCGTCACCTGCGGCGGCTCGATGCCCTGTCGGACGCAGCGCGCGCGATCGTCTCGCTCAACACGGCAGACGACGCGCTGCGCGAAATCTGTCATCGGACGATGACCCTGCTTGCAGCCGACCACGTCAGCATCTATCTTCCTGCCAGCGATTCCAACATTCTCGTTTGTGTGATGGCAACCGGCGTTGCCGAACATCTCCGCGGCAGAACCATGCCCGTGATTGGCAGTCTGGTCGGGCGTACGTTTCGCGAAGGTTCGACTATGTTCTTTGTCGATCTCGAAGCGGAAGCGGAGATGTATCGCCCCTTTTGGGAGTCGCACCGGCCGAAGGCGGCGTTGAATCAACCGATGCTGTATGAAGAGGGTGTCATTGGCGTGCTCAGCGCCGGATGGTACCAGGCGCCTGAATTGCACGATGATGATGAGATGACCATCCATCGCTTCGCCGAATTTGCAACAGCGATTGTAACAAACGCGCAATTCCATCAGATGTTGTTCCGATCCGAACAACACCATCGTCTGCTGTTCGAGCAGATGGAAGACCTGGTGTTCAGTCTGGCGCCCGATGGCAGCATTCTGCGCTGCAACCAATCCGCTGCCAGCCTGGTCGGCGCGACGCCTGGCATGTCGTTCTTCGATCTCGTCACCCCTGCCTGGAAAGACGAGGTGCGACGATACCTTCAGGACATAAGCGCCGACCATCATCCGTCTCCTCCATGGACCTTTGAAGTGTATGGCATTCAGGGACAACCGGTGACGCTGGAGACCACGGTGCAGGTGATCCGGCTCGATCTGGCGGTGGTTGAAATCGACCTGATCTGTCGTGATGTCACTGCGCGGCGCGCCGCGGAACAGGAATTGCAACAACTGCACCTGGAATTGACGACTCTTCTGCGCGTCAGTCAGGCGATCAATCGCTCAACCGATCTCGACAAGGTTCTGAAAACCACGCTTGCCATCATCGTTCAGGCGATGAACATCCACGCCACAGTATTGATCCTGTACGACACCGATGGGCATCTTCGGTTAAAGCACTGTCATTGCGTATCGCCATCTCTCACCGACAAATGCGATCACCTGCTCACCTATCTGTTTCAGGAAGAGCAAGAAGCGATGGCGAGCGGCGTGTCATGTGTGGTTGATGTCAGAACCCTGCGCACCCAGACGCCTGATCTGCCAGCATTGCAGCGTCTGCCGGACTATGCCGCATATCTGGCGGTCATCCCATTGCAAATCGATGGACTGGTCATCGGTCTGCTTGAATGTCTCAGTGTGCATCGTCCATTCGAGATGCGCGATATGGAACTGGCGGAAGCGATTGCAGCACAACTGGCGCAGGCGATCCGCAATGCGCAGACGAACCAGGAGATGCGTGAAACGTCGATGATGAATGCGCGCCTCTATCGCGAGGCGGAGGCGATGCGCGCATATCTCGACGCCATCATTCAGAATGCGCCCGATGTGCTGATTGTCTGTCGGCCCGATATGTCGATGCAGCCGCTCAATCAGGAGCCGTTGACCGCGCTTGGGTGCCAGCGTCACGAACTTGCTGGCCAATCATTGTTGCGTCTTGTACCGGCTGAACATCGCGCGGCGTTGACGCGCGCCTGGCTCCAGGTGCGGCAGGGCGAGTCGCAACGCTTCGAGATGGATCTGCTGCGCGCCGACAATAGCTGTTTTATGGCGCTGGTGTCGTTCGATCTGATTCCCGATTACAATGAGGTGCTGATCGTTATCAAAGATGTGACCGAATTGCGGCGGCTGGAAGCTCAGGTGCGTCAGCACGAAAAACTGGCGGCGCTCGGTCGTCTGGTTGCCGGCGCGGCGCACGAGTTGAACAATCCGCTGGCAGTGATCCTTGGGTTGTCGCAACTGCAACTGGGCGAAGACATTCCGTCTTCCGTGCGCACCGATCTCGAACAGATCGAACGCGCCGCCAGGCGCGCCGCCGCGATCGTGCATCAACTGCGCGCGTTTGGCCAACCTCGCACCCTGGAACTCGCTCCGCTCGCTCTCTCGCTGGTGGTCGCTGAAACATTGCAGCGCCTGGCATCCAAAATCACTGCCGAGAACGTTGCTGTGACCGTCGATCTGCCTCCTGATCTGCCCCACGTGCTCGGCGAAGTGCATCAGATCGAGCAGGTCGTGTTCAATATTGCGCTGAATGCAATTCAGGCGCTTGCGCTCCGGCTGCCCGGCGAGCCGCGTCGTTTGCGTTTCAGCGCCAGAGCGGACTCGGCAGGCGTCGTTTTGTCGATTGAAGATACTGGACCGGGGATTGCGCCTGAACATGTGTCGCGCATCTTTGAGCCATTCTTCACTACGCGCGATGTCGGGCAGGGGATGGGGATGGGGCTTGCGGTGGTGTACAGCATTGTGCAGCAGCATCACGGCGAGGTGTGGGTGGAGAGCAGTCGGGGGGTGGGAACGACCTTCAATGTGCGCCTGTTGCGGACTGACGAGACGCCGGAAGAGGAGCAAACGCCAGCAGCCTCCATACCGCGGAACCTTTCCATTCTGCTCGTTGAAGATGATGATCTCGTGCGCACCATGGCGCAGCGTGCGCTGGAACGCCTTGAATGCCGGGTCGATGCTGTCTCCCGGGGCGAGGAGGCCCTGGCGCGCGCACTCGGCTGGGATTATGCGCTGGTGATCACCGACCTCCAGATGCCTGGCATGGACGGCGTCGAGTTGTACGAACGTCTCCGTGTGCTTAAGCCATCACTGTCCTGGCTGATCCTGACTGGCGACACCATGGGCGAGCGGAGCAGCGCGTTTCTCCAGCGCACTGGCTTGCCGGTTCTTCACAAACCGTTCACCCACGACCAACTGATCGAAAGCATTGCTGCAAGCCTGCGGCAGGAGACATAGCTCTTTTCTGACAATGCAGCAGACGCCGATGCTCCCTGTTGTTCAAATTGTGCATCGTCCCGGCATCCTCGATCTGGGTTGGGGTCATCCCGATCCTGCCGTCCTGCCGGTGGCAGCGCTGCAACGCGCCACTGCAACCGTGCTCGCGCACTACGGCGCCGACGCCCTGGCGTATGGCGCCGAACGCGGACCTGGACCGCTGATCGAGTGGGTCTGCACCCGCCTGAGGGCTACCGATGCCCGCGCGCCTGATCCAACCGATGTGGTGATCACTGCTGGCGCTTCGCAGGCGCTCGACATCCTCTGTACGCTCTGTACGGCTCCTGGCGATACAGTGCTCGTCGAATCGCCGACGTACCATCTGGCGGTGCGCATTCTGCGCGACCACCCGCTGAACTTGATCGCCGTCCCTTCCGATGCCGATGGCATCAATGTCGCTGCGCTCGAAGCGCTGCTTGGGCGCATGGCGCGGCGTGGCGAACATGCGCGCCTGCTCTACTTCGTTCCCACGCACCACAATCCAACCGGCGTGTGCATGAGTCTCGAACGCCGCAAGGCGCTGGCTGCACTTGCCGCACAGTTTGGCGTGCTGCTGGTCGAAGACGATGTGTACCGCGAACTGAGCTATGACGCTCCGGCGCCGCCTTCGGTGTGGAGCATAGCGCCGCCCGGCACGGTTGCGCGCATTGGTTCCTTCTCAAAATCACTGGCGCCGGGGTTGCGTCTTGGTTATCTGACCGCCGATGCGTCCTTGACCCGGCGACTGATCGGCAGCGGATTGCTCGACAGCGGCGGCGGTCTCAATCCATTCGCGGCATTGACGGTCGCCGAAGTCTGTACATCCGGTGATTTCGATGCAACGGTCGCGCACCTGCGCGCGACCTACCGCGAACGACGCGATGCGCTGGCAGGCGGGTTGCGCGATTATCTGCCGCCGGGATGCCGCTTTGCCGTACCGCGTGGGGGATTCTTTCAGTGGGTGGAACTGCCCGAAGGAACTGATGCCGGGGAGGTGCTGCCGCACGCTGAACGAGCCGGCGTCTCGTACCTTCCCGGATCGCGGTTTTATCTCGACGCGCCGCGACGCAACACCCTGCGCCTGGCGTTCAGCCTGTATGCGCCGCAACAACTCGTTGAAGCGGCGCGGCGTTTAGGGGAAGCCATCGCAGCGGTTGTGTGACGAACCTACAGCGTTTGCCGTGCATGCCGGCGCCGGAACAGGCGTCGCCGTGATCGCTGACGGTAGTAAGGGTCGGTCTCCTGCAAGCGACGACGATTCGCCAGGCTGCTGCCGTCGATCAATCCCGCCAGAAACTGCTTGATATCCCCAAGCGACGCGGCTTTATCCGCCAGCGCCAGCACCCACGCCTCACGCGACGTTGGCGCAGGACCAAGCGGATACATATGACTTTCGATCGCCGCGCACACGGCTGAGTCTTCGCCTTGTTCGGCAGCCCAACGCGCCGCCACACGTCCGTGCGTCGTCAATGTGCCTGCGCGCGAGTTGATGTCGTGCAGCAGCGCAGCGCGCACACAGGTGCGTGTATCAGCGCGCAGCAACCGGCTGAGATGGTACGACATGCGCACCGAACGGGTCAGATGATCGTGTTTGGGAATACTGTGATGCATGTGATGGCGAGTTTCGACTACTTCCGGCAGGGTCAGGAGATCGCGGATGTAGTCGAAGGCGGCGTGATATTCCATGCAGACCTCTTCCTGAAACAACGATGCGTCAATGGCGTCCTGAGAATGCCCGTGTTGGTTATACCACATCAGCGATGTGAAGGGCACTCCCCATCAGTCCTGATTCTATTCTTCCGAACGGGGCAACGCACGATCAAGCACATAATCCGCAGCGGCATACGGATCGAGCCTGCGCTCAACAATCTGCGCAATCAACGCCTCCCAATCAGAAGGCGACACACGCGCGCGCACCCGTTCAAGCGCCGTCTCTTGCAGGATTAATCGCAGTTCACGCCGGGCGCGCTCCTGCTCGCGCCCGGTGAAGCGCCCGCTTTCGCGCAGGTAGGCCAGGTGCCGTTCCGCTGCCGTCGCAATGGCGTCAATCCCTTCGCCGCGCGTCGCAACCGCAGTCAGCACCGGGGGCGTCCAGCCATCAGCCGGTAGATCAGCCAGGCTCAACATCGCGCGCAACTGGCGAACGGTCTGTTCGGCGCCGTCGCGATCAGCTTTGTTGACCACCAGCAGATCGGCGATTTCGAGAATGCCGGCTTTGATCGCCTGAATATCATCACCAGCGCCAGGAGTCTCGATCACCATCGTGGTATGAGCAGCGGCGGCAATCTCGACTTCGCCCTGACCGGCGCCGACCGTCTCGACCAGCACCACATTAAAACCGGCGGCATCGAGCACTGCCACAGCATCACCGGTTGCGCGGGCAATGCCGCCCAGTCGTCCCCGGCTGGCCATGCTGCGAATGAACACGCCAGGATCGCCGCTGAGCGCCTGCATGCGGATTCGATCACCCAGGATCGCGCCGCGTGTGAATGGTGATGTGGGATCGACTGCAATGATGCCAACCGTGCGTCCGGCGCGTCGCCAGTGCGCCGCAAGCGCCGCGACCAGCGTTGATTTACCGGCGCCGGGAGCGCCAGTCACCCCGATGATATGGGCGCGCCCGGTGTGCGCAAACAATGCGCCAAGGAGCGAACGCGCCTGTAGACCGCCGGTTTCGACAAGGGTCAGCGCCTGCGCCAGCGCGCGCCGATTGCCGTTCAGCAACGCCTGTGCCAGATCCACGCGGTCAGGTCCTCGTTTTGCAGCGTTCCTGAATGAACTGCACGATCTCGTGGGTCGAAGCGCCTGGTCCGTAGACTTCGGCGATGCCGTGCTGCTCTTTCAATATCCGGGCATCCTCGTCCGAAATGATCCCGCCCGCCACCACCAGCACATCGTGCATGCCGTGGTCGCGCAGCAGTTCCATCACGCGCGGCAGCAGGGTCATATGCGCGCCGGAAAGGATCGACAGACCGATCACATCGACATCTTCCTGCAGCGCCGCTTCGGCGATCATCTGCGGCGTCTGCTGAATGCCGGTGTAGATCACCTCCATGCCCGCATCACGCAACGCGCGGGCGATAACTTTGGCGCCCCGGTCATGCCCGTCGAGACCAGGCTTTGCAATCAGCACGCGGATTGGACGATCCATGGGAACCTCATGTACGGCTATTTGCGCTGGCGAGGACCCCAGCGTCCGAAGAGCCCCGGTCGTTCATGGACCATATCTATCATTTCATTGAACTCTTGCTCGCCGGGACGCATATTGGGGCGTTCCGCCAGCCACTGTTCGCGCGCCTCCTGAGCGTGGCGAAACCATGCCAGCAGCGCCTCGCCATCGCCAGCGGCGACCTGATCGCGCAATTCTGCCAGGCGCTGTGCCATGGCATCGAGCCAGCGCGCCAGCGCCTCGCGGTTGGTGAGGCAGATGTCGCGGTGCATTTCGGCGCTGCCCGATGCCAGCCGCGTCACATCGCGAAAACCGGTGGCAGCCAGCGGCGCCATTTCGCGCCAGCCGGGGCTGCGGCTCACAATATCCATGAGCGCCGTCGAGAGCATAAACGGCAGATGCGACACACCTGCCACATACGCATCGTGCTCAACCGGGTCGATATAGTAGAGTTTGGCGCCAATCTGATCGACCATCGCTTCGACGAGGCGCACTGCGGTTTCGCGGGTCTGTTCGCGTGGCGAAAGGCAGTAAATGGCGTTACGGAAGAGATCGGGCGATGCGGCGGCAGGACCGGTCTTCTCGCTTCCCGCCATCGGATGCCCGCCAATGAAATCAACCGTTGCGGGCAACAGTTCGCGCGCCCATGCAAGCACCTGCGTCTTGGTGCTTGCCACGTCGGTGACCGTCGCACCGGCGGGCAGCAATGACGCAAGATCGGTCAACACGGCGCGGATCGCTTGCACCGGAACCGCGACAATCACGAGGTGCGCTTCGCGCACCGCATCAGCCAGCGTGCGCGCCTCACGATCAATCGCCAGGCGACCGCGCGCCTCCGCAAGGGCGCGCGGGTCGGCATCGAAACCAGTCACGGTAATGGCGCCCAGTGGCGACTCGCGCTCATTGACGGAACGCAGCGCCATGCCGAGGGATGCGCCGATCAGACCAACACCGATGATAGCAATCTGAATCATGGCTCAGGCTCGACAAACGAAAGAAACAGCAATTCAACAACCGCGATAATCAATGCAACCAGTGCAACTGCAACCGGCGTGAGCGTCCGCAATCCCGCCAGAACGATCATCAACGCCGCAAGCCAACCAATCTCATACGCCTGGCGTCGTGCACGGCGGCGATCATAGCGCCGAGCGCGCTGCCGGAAGAGACGTTGTCCCGCCGCATAGAGCAGTGGCATCGCCAGCGATGAACAGAACCAGAAGGCAGCCAGCGCCATCACGGCGTACACCGGGGCTTCCGGCGGTGACAGCAACCATCCGGTTGGCGGCGGAACGAACGCCAGTGTGTAGAGAAGCAATATCGTTCCAGATACGCCTTCGAGCGTCAGACCTGCCAGACGGAACTTGTGTTCTATCGGTGTGAACGTCAGCGCAGCGGCGGCAATAACTGTTATATAATATACCATGCGTTCCGGCCCATAGTATGGTTGTTGTCGATCAACGAATCCCCAGATCAGCATCGCCAGCGCCCCAGCCCAGCAGAAGCCGGCGAGCGCTGCAAGCAACAGTATCATCCGTCGCGGAAGAGGCGACGTTGGAGAACCGGTTTCACCTTCCTCGAACGAAACAGAACGGCGCATCACAGATCAGCTGGCTCTTCACCGCGAGCAGTGTAGTACACTCCGAGATATGGCAGCCGCGGATTGCCGGGAAAAGCGCCAAGTGCAACGCTCAACGCCTGCTCGCTTTGATCACGGAGAATCGTCAAACGTATCGTGTCACCCGCGCGGTAGCGCAGGAGTTCATTGCGCAGATCACGCGCATCCTGAACGTACACTCCTTCGATTGCCACAATCACATCACCGCGCGCCACTCCGGCGCGCGCCGCCGGACCGCTGCGATCAAGGCGCGTCACCAGAACGCCGATTTCCGGCAAAACTGGTTGCACGGCGGCTGTTGCGCTCAGTTCGAGACGCGCTTCACGCCGACCAATGTCGCGACCGGCAATCCAACCGCCAATGCCAGCAAACACCCCGCACCAAATGCACACAAGCGCTGTGATAGCTATTAATCCTGTAATCCACCACGGTCTGGATACACCTTCGGTCATACGGCTTCCAACGACTATCGTTCAGCAGGGATGAGGTGTCAGGTGTTACCCCTTCCCCCGCCCGCTGCGGTTATCCACAAAGGACGCAAAGACGCACGAAGGACACATCGCACAATCCACTTTTCCGCCTGCAACTTTCAACATTCAAAGCGCTCCATATGCAGGGGCGCACCGCCAGTGTGCGGGCGCGCCGCCGCCGCACCCCTACGACATGCGGTCTTCCCGCGTTCAACGTTCAACATGCAACGTTTTCACCCTCCCGCCTGCAACCTTCAGCCCGCAATGGACGTGTCTCTCGCCTCGCGCCTCTAACCTCTCGCCTCTTGCCTCTCGCCTCGCGCCTCTAACCTCTTGCCTCTCGCCTCTTGCCTCTCGCCTCTCGCCTCTCCCCTCTCGCCTCTCACCTCTCGCCTTTTGCCTCTCGCCTCTCACCTCTCG
>DAOTWI010000356.1:0-2697 GCA_034436075.1 Roseiflexus sp. | reverse complement strand
CGCCGCTTCGGCGCGCGCCTCGTCGATTTCATCGGCGCGCTCGGCAGTATCCGCCAGAATGGTCACGCGATTGGGCAGCACTTCCATGAACCCGCCTGAGATTGCGAAGGGGGTCGTGACCCCATTCTTGACGATATCGAGTTCGCCGATCTCGAGGATCGTCAGGAGCGGCGCGTGGCGCGGCAGAATACCGACGCGACCATCTTTCGTCGGCGCGTTGATCATATCCACATCATCGGAGAGCACGACGCGCTCTGCCGTCACGATCTCGAGATGAATAGGCATGCCCGCTACCTCCGTGACGCCTCATACGCCTGAATGACATCATCGAGCCCGCCCTGCAACAGGAAGAACTGCTCCGGGATGTGATCGACCTCGCCTGCCAGCAACCGCGCAAAACTCTTGACCGTCTCGCCAATCGGCACATACTTGCCGGGGCGACCGGTGAACTGCTGCGCCACGGTGAAGGGTTGCGAGAAGAAGCGCTCGATCTTGCGCGCGCGCGCGACCGTCAATTTGTCGTCGTCGGACAGTTCCTCGACCCCCAGGATGGCGATGATGTCTTGCAGATCCTTGTAACGCTGCAACACGCGCTGCACCTCGCGCGCCACGCGATAGTGCTCCGCGCCGACGATGTTGGGGTCAAGAATGCGGCTGGTTGACGCCAGCGGATCGACGGCGGGATAGATGCCTTTGGCGGCGATGCTGCGTTCGAGCGTAATGGTTGCGTCGAGGTGCGAGAAGACCGTCGCCGGCGCCGGGTCGGTGTAGTCGTCGGCAGGCACGTAGACCGCCTGCATCGACGTAATCGACCCTTTCTTGGTTGACGTGATGCGTTCCTGCAATTCACCCATTTCGGTGCCGAGCGTCGGCTGGTACCCCACCTGCGACGGCATGCGCCCCAGCAGCGCCGAGACTTCCGATCCCGCCTGGACGAAGCGGAAGATGTTGTCGATGAAGAGCAGCACGTCGCGCCCCTCATCGCGGAAATACTCCGCCATCGTCATCGCCGTCAACCCGACGCGCAGACGCGCCCCTGGCGGCTCATTCATCTGACCGAACACCATCACTGTTTTGTCGAACACCCGCGTGTTCTCATCGATCCGGGCTTCCTTCATCTCGTGGATGAGGTCGTTCCCCTCACGCGAGCGTTCACCCACGCCAGCGAAGACCGAGTACCCCGACTGCTCCTTGGCGACGTTGGCGATCAACTCCTGGATGATCACCGTCTTGCCGACGCCGGCGCCGCCGAAGATTCCCGTCTTGCCGCCGCGCGTAAACGGCGCAATCAGGTCGATGACCTTGATGCCCGTCTCGAAGATCTGCGCCGTCGTCGACTGATCTTCGAGCGCAGGGGGCGGGCGATGGATCGGGCGATACTCAGTCGTCTGCACCGGACCTTCGCCATCGATTGGGTCGCCAAGCACATCGAACACGCGCCCCAGCGTGCCGGCGCCGACGGGAACCGCAATCGGGCGACCGGTATCGATCGCCTTGACGCCACGGCGCATGCCGTCGGTGCTGCTCATCGCCACGGCTTTGACTACGCCGCCGCCAAGCTGCTGCTGCACCTCTGCGACCAGGCGCTTGCCGTTCTCCAGTGGTATCTCCAGCGCATTGTAGATTTCCGGCGTTTCGTGCTCCGGAAACTTTGCGTTGATCACCACGCCGATAATATCAGTCACGACACCGGTTGCTCCGGCCATGAGCATCCTCCACTCACGTGTATTGCATCACATTTCCGCCAGGGCTGCCGCACCCGACGCAATCTCGGAGACTTCCTTCGTAATGTTCGCCTGGCGCGTCTTATTGTACGAGAGA
Source organism: Roseiflexus sp. (assembly GCA_034436075.1). GTDB lineage: Bacteria > Chloroflexota > Chloroflexia > Chloroflexales > Roseiflexaceae > Roseiflexus. Next base: position 876 of record DAOTWI010000356.1, on the reverse strand, counting down.
GTCAGGTCGCGCTGCAATTCTTTGGCGTTGTCGGTCGCGTTGCGCATCGCCACCATGCGCGCGCTGTGCTCACTGGCGATTGCTTCCAGCACCGCCTGGTAGAGTTGCACTTCGACGAAGCGGGGCAGCAGTTCGCGCAACACTTCTTCCTGACTCGGCTCGTAGGTATAGTCGACCATGCGTTCCGCCGGTTCGTGCGGCGGGTCGATCGGCAACAGCCGCTTGATCGTCGGGCGCTGCACGAGCGTGTTGACGAACTGGCTGTAGAGCACATACACCTCGTCGTACTGCCCGCTCAGAAAGCCGCTGATAACATTCGTCGAAATGCCGAGAATATCGGTCAGACGCGGATAATCGCCAAGTTTGGTCACCTCGGCGACCAGGTTCTGGTGCGTGCGCACCATGAAATCGCGTCCCTTCTTGCCGATCGCCAGAACTTCGACGGTATGCTTCTTTTCCTGCTCGTCGAGAATGAAGCGCGACGCGCGCCGCAGCACATTGGCAACCAGGCTGCCCGCCAATCCGCGGTCCGGCGTCACAACGATCAGCGCGACGCCCTTCACCACCGGGCGCACTTCAAGCAGGGTGCCACGGCGCATCCCAACCGCGCGCCCGGTCAGTTCGCCCATCACGTCGAGCAGGCGGTCGGCATACGGGCGGGTGGCGAGCACGTTGCGCTGTGCGCGGCGCATCTTCGACGCCGACACCATCTCCATCGCGCGCGTAATCTGCGCCAGGTTCTTCACGGAGCGAATACGACGCCTGATTTCACGGGTACTGGGCATAATGTCCTCAGAACAGGCGACGTTGCGGTGCAACGTCGCTGCTGGTTTACCTCTTCCTTCTGCGGTCGCGGAGACGTTGCGGTGCAACGTC
>DAOTWI010000355.1:0-3500 GCA_034436075.1 Roseiflexus sp. | reverse complement strand
CTGCGGCGCGCGAACTGACGCCGCCGCTCCTCCCGGACGGCGAAACGCCGCTTTTCCTGGCGTATGGCAATAGCAATGCGGCACAGCGGTTATTGGACGAGACCTTTTCCCTGGACCCACTGCCTGGCGGCTGATGGTTTGTGAATCATTATTCCGCTATCCGCCTGCTCGCCCGGCGGCTGAAGCCGCGGGCTCCGGTTGCGAAGCCCGCCTTCGCGGGCTGGACGTGGCGATACCGGATTTGGTCGCTCAAACTCCATATTACGGCTGCGACAACGCCGCAAGCGCCTGTGTCGCTTCCTGCTCCAGCCGGTCGATGGCGGCGCGGGTTTCCTGCTCACGGGAAAGCAGGTCGCTCAGGCTATCTTCGAGTTGATTGAGCAGCGCGACATACCGTTCGCGCAGCGCCAGTTCGCTCCCCTCGCGCCCGAGCGGTCCCAGGTTTGCCTGGATCTGCTGCTGGCGCGCCAGGATTTTCCGCTGCTCCTGTTCGATCTCCTGAAGCATCATCCGGTGTTCGGCGATCTGCTCGTAGAGCGACAGAATGTGCCGAAGAGCATCATATGTCGCTGTGTCGAGGTAGCGGTCGTGCAGGAACGACTGAAGCCGGTGCATATCAAGTTTGCGCACCTCTTCGTAACGCGAGGTCTTGCGCCGTTCGCTGACGGTGAAAACCGTCTCGACGCCAGGGGGACAGCGCACGGGCCAGCGCGCGACATTGTGCGCCTCTTCGGCTGGCGCTGGCGTATCAAACAGGTCGTAGCCCGCCAACCGTTCCTGTTCGATCACAATGTCCACGGCGTCCGGCAGGGTGCTGGTGATGCGGTAGCGTGTCTGCCGGACATCCCATTCCTCGAACGCGGCATACTCTTTGTAGATGCTCAACCCCGCCATGATACACTGTGCATGGCGCTCCTCGGTGATTGTCACCCCAAGTTCGACTGCATACGCAACGATCATTTCAGCCCCGGCGCGTGTGAAGGGCAGCACGGCTTCACCAGCGTAATCGCCGTGTTCGACGACCGTCACCGGTCCGCGTTCGAGCGTCAGCCCGGTTTCGTTCAGCATACGCAGGCTGGCGACAGGGTGGCGCGGCAGTTTGCGCGCGTTGTAGAGCAATTCTTTGCGCCCGTCGAGGCGCCGGCTGACAATCGGAACCATGGCGGAGCGGCCACGCGCCACGCTGACCGGATGCGCCACGCGGTACTGGAACAGCGCGCCGCGCTCTTCACCAGTGCTTGCGGCTTCGGTGGAACGTTCGAGGTTCTCCATGCTGAAAGCTGGCGCTGCTGCCGCCAGCGACTCCGGTGCACCTTCCGCCATGGGTGCGAATGCAGAGAGAGAAGGCGCGCCAGGAGGCAGCGACGCCGCCACTGCCCGTTTCGCCTGAAACTCAACCGGCGCCGCTACCGTCCGCACATCGTCCTGCACCAGGGGGCGCTCTGGAATGTGCGGTTCGTACAGGCGATAGCGGAACGAAACTGGCATGCCGGCAACCAGCGTCAATTCGACATTCTCGAGGTCTTCGTCGAGTTGATTATCGAACAGCCCCCACCCCTGCAACAGAACTGCCACCTGCGCGCCGATGTCGCGCTCTCCGCCGTTGGCGGACCCTTCGCCATCGGGTTTCGGCTCCGCCAGCAGACGATAACTGACGCGCCAGGACGGGGCAGGAGCGATATACCCCGCCAGAATCTCGTGCTCGCCTTCCGACAATCGCACGATCGCGGATCGACGGTCTTCCTCGCTCTGCGCTGCGCGCAGAAAGTAGGTCATATCGGCTGCGGCGCGATCATCAAGAATCGCCAGGCGCGCGATGCGTCGCACCGGCACGGTGCGCACTTCGCGCTGTTCTGCCAGATACAGCGAGAGCAGCGGCTTGTCGAGCGGTTCCTTCTCGTCGAGATCGATGCCGATAATCGCGCCTTCGAGCGTTTCTTCGCCAGTTTCACCGTGGCGGCGCTCACCCTCAATCCACACGCGCACCCTGCGCCCGCGCAGATCACGCAGCAGATCGAGCAGACTGCGCGTATCGGAAAGGTGGATGGAACCGCGCTCGATCTGCTGTGCGCGATCCTCCGGCGTTTCGATATCGATCCCCAGAACCTGACCCTCGCCCAAGTCGAGGACGATCAGGCTTTTCAGGATATCGTCCATGGCATCACGCGGGAACATCAGGCGCAACTCGGCGCCAGCGACCGAACCGCGGCGCTCGAAATAGCCGACGCCGTGGCGGTACATCAGCATGCGGCGAATAGGAAGATCGGGCACAGGTTTCCTCCCTTTCCAACGATCAGGTCGCCGGGGCGCTCGAACCCGGCATGGGTGAGTATAGCAGCAAAGCGCCCCGGCTGCGACACGTAAGCGCGCTATGAACAGCGGAGACGTTACGCGGTATAATGGCGCCGGGTCGTTCCGCGACAGAGCGCCCACGCACCGGCGTATCACGCTCCTACTCGCTTCACGTGAAATGGAGGTCGGACATGACGAAGCAACCGGCCGAACCCCTCTGGTGGCAGCGTGGTGTTATCTACCAGATTTACCCGCGTTCATTCCAGGACAGCAACGGCGATGGCGTCGGCGACCTGCGCGGCATTCGCTCGCGCCTCGACTACCTGGTCGATCTCGGAATCGACGCCATCTGGCTTTCGCCGATCTTCCCTTCGCCCATGGCCGATTTTGGCTACGATGTCGCCGATTACTGCGACATTCACCCGCTCTTCGGCACACTTGCCGACTTCGATGCGCTGGTTGCCGATGCGCACCGGCGCAACCTGAAGATTATCCTCGACTTTGTGCCCAACCACACATCGGATCAGCATCCCTGGTTCATCGAATCGCGCAGTTCGCGCGACAACCCCCGGCGCGACTGGTATATCTGGCGCGATCCGGCGCCCGATGGCGGTCCGCCGAACAACTGGCTTTCGTATTTTGGCGGTTCCGCCTGGGAATACGACGCGACCACCGGGCAGTATTACCTGCACCTCTTCCTCAAAGAACAGCCCGATTTGAACTGGCGCAATCCGCAGGTGCAGGCGGCGATGCTCGATGCCATGCGTTTCTGGCTTGATCGCGGCGTCGATGGGTTTCGCGTCGATGTCATGTGGCTGATGATTAAAGACGAACAGTTCCGCGACAATCCGCCCAATCCCGCCTGGAAACCGGGCATGATGCCGCACATGCGCCTGCTCGAAACCTACTCCGCCGATCAGCCGGAAGTCCACCAGATCGTTGCCATGATGCGACGGGTGCTCGACTCCTACGATGAGCGGATGATGGTCGGCGAGATCTACCTGCCGTATGACCGCCTGATGCAGTACTACGGTACGCCGGAAGCGCCCGAAGCGCACCTCCCGTTCAACTTTGCGCTGGTGTTGCTGCCGTGGGACGCGCATATCATCGCGCAGACGGTTGCCGCGTATGAAGCGTTGCTTCCGCCGCACGGCTGGCCCAACTGGGTGCTGGGGAACCACGACCAGCCGCGGATCGCCAGCCGGGTC
>DAOTWI010000354.1:0-1810 GCA_034436075.1 Roseiflexus sp. | reverse complement strand
GACGTTGCAGTGCAACGTCTCTACGTGCAACTACGCCTCGATTTGACACCCGCACCGGCGGCGGCTATGATCCGCGCACCGTACATCCCGGAGGAGTGAGCCATGCGTCTGGTCACGTTTCAGTTTATCGACCGGCAACCGCGCGTTGGGGTGGTGATTGGCGACACTGTCATCGACCTGGCAGCCGCTGCGCCGCTGGTGTTCGACGATCCGCCGCCGCCTCCCTGGCGCCTGCTCGATGTGCTGGAAGGGACGCCGGATGGCATGGGTCTCGACGGTGCGGCGGAAATCGTGGCGGCGGCGCTTGATCAGATCGGCGGCGTTGATGACGAGCGTTTGGCAACGTCGCAGTACGGACCGATGGCGATTGGCGGCGTTGAGATGCTCATCCCGCTCGACGAAGCACGCCTGCTGGCGCCGCTGCCCCGCCCCCCGAGTCTGCGCTGCTTCGAGGCGAGCGAGCAGCACATGGCTGCGCTTGCCCGACTTCACGGGGGTGGCATGCCGTATTACTGGTACGAACGCCCGCTCTTCACCTTCGGCAACCATGCCGCCGTTTACGGACCCGATGAGCAGATACCGCTGCCGCGCACCACAGCGTTCGATTACGAACTCGAAGTTGCGTGCGTCATTGGGCGCGCGGGTCGCCACATTTCTCCCGATGAGGCGAACGATTACATTGCCGGGTATGTGCTGCTGAACGACTGGACGGCGCGTGATGTTCAGCACGAAGAACTGATCGCAGGGTTCGCCTTCAGCAAGAGCAAGGACGCCGCCACGTCGCTCGGACCCTGGCTTGCCACGCCGGAAGAACTGGACGACTACGCGCTTGATGGCGGGCATTTCAATCTCACCCTGATCGCTCGCGTCAACGGCGTCGAGCAGTCGCGCGGCAATCTCCGCGACCTGACCTACACCTTCGCTCAGATGGTCGCCGCGGCTTCGCAGGATTCCACCCTGTATCCGGGCGACATCATCGCCTGCGGCGCAATTGGCGGCTCGCTCCTTGAAGCGACTGATGGGCAGGGTCCATGGCTCGAACCGGATGATCTGGTCGAACTTGAAGCCTCCGGTCTTGGCGTCCTCCGAAACCGCATTGTTGCGTGAGACTCCTGCGTGCGTGATGTATCGCGCTTCTCCTGGCTCCATCTGCTTGTGACGGCGCTGGCGGCGCTGCTGGTTGCTGCGGTCGCAACCGCAGCCGCTCCTCCACCGGCGTGCGACGTCGGCGCTGGTGAGGATGCCGGCTGCGCCCGCGGCTTCGAGACGCGCGAACGCGACGGGTATGGGTCGTTTCGCTGGACGGACGGGCATGCGGGAGTTGTGCTCGCCGCTGCCGGGTATGGAGGTTCGTCCATCGTTGAGGTCGTGATAGCGGCGCCCCGTCTGCCTGATGCGCCGCGACCGTCCGCCATGCTCTCGATTGCCGCCATGCCGGTCGCTGTTACTCCCGCAGATGCGCCCCGGCGCTACCGCCTGCTGCATCCGCCCGGTTTTCCGGCGGGGGACGCCCTTCGCATCACGATCCAGAGCGATACCTGGAAGCCGCCAGGCGACCGCCGCAATCTCGGCGTTCTGGTGTATCTGGCGCAGGTGAAGCCGTCAGGTGCGCTGGCATTGCCGCCGGTGCAGCACACGTTCGCGCTGCTGGCGATTGGGCTTGCGGCTGCGCTTGGTGTACGTCCGGGGGCGCGCCCTGTGGCGCATACCGCCATTGCCCTGGCTGCCATCGGAGTGTGCGGCGCGCTGTGGGTCTGGCTGCCGGCGCGAACAGCGCCGTTTTTGCCGCTCGCTGCGCTTCTGCTGGGGG
>DAOTWI010000353.1:0-4118 GCA_034436075.1 Roseiflexus sp. | reverse complement strand
ATGGAGCCCGCGAAGGCGGGCTTCGCAGCAGGAACCCGCGGCTTCAGCCGCCGGGCGAACGAACGGATAGCGGAATAATTTTTCAAAGTCCATCAGCCGCCGGGCAGGCAGGCGGATAGCGGAATATTAAGTCAAACTCCATCATACCCGCGCTGACGGCGTCCGCTCGTCTCTTCGGCAGTCTGGCGTGTTATCCCTGCCGCTATGGCAGGACCTCTCCGATATACGCCTCGAACGGCGCCAGGGTCAGGTGCGTCGCGTCTTCTTCATCCTCCGGTCGCGGATGGGTGGAGAAGATCGCGCGCACAAGCGTTGCTTCGTCCGGCGCGAAACGCGCTGTCACCGGTTCAGCCGTAAAGTTCAGCGCCACCAGGCAGCGTTGCTCCGGCGTGGTGCGCAGAAACGCCAGGTAGCGATCCTCGTCTGGATGGAGCGGCGTATAATCGCCCGCCAGCAGCGCCGGGGTCGCCTGGCGCGCAGCGATCAGGCAGCGGTAGAAGTTGAGCAGGGAATGCGGATCACTGTCCTGGTCGGCGACATTCACCCCCTGCGCATAGTTTGGATTGACCGGCAGCCAGGTCGTTACACCAGGCGGGCTGAAACCGGCATTCGGCGCATTCGCCCACTGAATCGGCGTCCGGCAGCGGTCGCGGCTGATTTTCGCCGCCATCGTCATCGCTTCGTCCGGGGGGATGCCGTCGCCGACTGCTGCGTGATACAGGTTGACCGCCTGATTGTCGCGCAACTGCTCGAACCGTTCGAGCAGCAGATCGGTCATGCCGATCTCCTCGCCGTTGTAGAGCACTGGCGTCCCCTTCAGCGCCAGCAACATCGCCACGTGCAGGCGCGCAAGCGCCGCGTCGTTGTCCCCGTCGCCATATGCCGTCCACACGCGGCCAACGTCGTGGTTCCCCAGGGTGTTGCAGGGCCATGCGCCGGGTGGCAGCGCCGCCAGACGTTCCGCCTGATTGGCGCGGATCCAGGCAGGCGTCAACCGGTTGGTGCGCATGAGCGGAAAGTTGAACACTAGGTGCAACTCGTCGTTGCCGTTGCCGTAGTACGCAATATCGTCACCCTCGCCGATCAGGACGCGATCACCCGGATATTCGTCCACCAGGGCGCGCAATTCTTTCATCAACGCGTGCAACCCTGGCTGTTGCACCTGATGGCGGAACATCAGGGCGAACTGCTCCCAGAGTTCCTTCGTCTCCTCCGGCGGGCGATTCTCGCGCCAGATGCGCAACATCTCGATCTGCGACAGTTTCGACTGCTGCGGCGTCAGATTCGGGTCCTCGAAGATCGTGTCGATGGCGTCGAGGCGGAACCCATCGACCCCCATATCGAGCCAGAACCGCACCGCCTGCCACATCGCCTGTTTGACGTCCGGGTTGCGCCAGTTCAGATCGGGCTGTTCCTTGAAGAAGAAGTGGTAGTAATACTGCCCGGTCGTTTCATCGAAAGTCCAGGCAGGACCGCCAAACGCCGAATACCAGTTGTTCGGCGGGCCGCCATCGGGCGCCGGATCGCGCCAGATGTACCAGTCGCGCTTCGGGTTGTCGCGGCTGGAGCGTGACTCCTTGAACCAGGGATGCTCTTCGGACGTGTGGTTGAGCACCAGATCGAGCAGGACGCGCATGCCGCGCGCGTGGGCGCCTTCCAGGAAGCGCCGGAAATCGTCGAGGGTCCCGTATTCTGGCGCGACGCCGGTGTAATCGGAAATGTCGTAACCGCAGTCGGCGTTGGGCGAGGGGTAGTGCGGCGAGAGCCAGAGTGCGCCGACCCCCAGATCGCGCAGGTAATCGAGCCGGTTGATCATCCCGGCGAAATCGCCAATGCCGTCTCCGTCGCCGTCGGCGAAACTGCGCGGATAGATCTGGTAGAACACCGTCGTTTGCCACCATGTGAGCGAGTGCATGGAAGGTTCCTCCATCTATGGCGCGTTCGACATCGAACGTTCCTCACCTTACGCGGGACGCTGGGATGCCAGCCACGTCACGAACGCCGCCAGATCGGGAAACTCTGCCAGTCCCCCGGCGGCATCGAGCCAGAACTCGTCCAGCGAGCGGTTGCCAGCTCGCTCATACGCCAGCGCCTGCACCAGCGTCTCGACGCGGTCGAGCGCCTTGACAAACCGCGCCTCGCGGGTCGCGCCCGCGGCATATTCTTCCCACAGTAGAATCAGGTGGTCACCGCCAGGGAGCGCGGCGCAGAGTTCCGCCATGGCGCGGCGTTCTGCGTCGCGCTTGGCGGATTCGCCGATCAGGCGGCGCGCCGAGAGCGGAAGATCGCCCAGCAGCGCCTCGGCAAGATCGTGAACCACTGCCATTGCCAGCACCCGTTCACAGTCGAATGAGTCATCCGACGCCGTAAACACAAGCGCCAGCGCAGCAATCCCAAAACTGTGCTCCGCCACGCTTTCGGCGACAGGTATGCCACGCTGCAGCCATCCGGTGCGCGGCAGCGCCTTGAGCGATACGATGCGCTCAGCCAGTCGGGCGTATGTTGCAGCGGTTTGATCGTCCATAGGGTCTCTTCAATCGACGTGCGCCCATTATAGCGGCTTCTGGCGATCCGCCTTTCAGATAACAGGAGTTACGCGGTCGCCTTACGGACGAGTCACGTGATGGCTCTTTTTGCCTTCGGTAGAGCGGTACGTGTCTTCTTTTGCGGTGCGGCGGCAAAGCCGCCGCACCGCACCGCCTTGATCGGGAACGCCACGCCGCCGCAGGCTCTGGCGAAGCCAGAAAACGCACCATCGCGTAAGATAACAGCATCCGGCATCGCCACGTCTAGCCCGCGCAGGCGGGCTTCGCTTCCCGTAGCCCGCGGCTTCAGCCACCGGGCAAGGAGGCGGATAGCTCCATCAGCCGCCGGGCGGGGAGGCGGAGCGCGGAAAAATGATCCCACGTCCATCAGCCGCCGGGCAGGGAGGCGGATAGCTCCATCAGTCGCCGGGCGGGTAGATGAACGAACAAAGCCCCGCGCTAGCGGGGCTGTTCGGAGTATCCGCACGCACCAGGGCGAGGGTGTATGCGCGCCCTTCGTGCGATCAGCCCAACGCGGCGCCCTGAGCCTGTCGACGGGCGCGGCGGGTTGCCGCATGACCATGCGCGCCTGGTTCCCCCGCCGCTGGTTTCGGCGTGCTGGCGATCACGAGTTGATCGCCGTGCGCCTCTGGTCAGCTGCGCGCAATCGTGATCTGCACCGATCCATCCGACATGGTCGAGAACTGCACCATCACCTCATCTCCGCCTTTCTTGAAATTGAGGATGTAGCCATTCTGAGCATCGCCAAACTCGTAGGTCAGTTCGTATCCGAGTTTGGGATACTCCGTCTTGAAAAAGGTCAGAACCGAGGCAATGCTGGCATTCACCTTGCCCATTGTCGTGTTGGGCATCGCCATATCGACCTGCGTGCCTGGCGGCAACGGCAGATCGACGCCGACCGTCTGGCCGCTGCAAACCGATGGGATGGTGATCGTTGTTTTGTTGATGTCTTCGAGCGACCAGTTGTAGACGATCGTGCCTTCTGAAACCTGCGCGCCGCCGCCGAGCATCTCCGCCAACCGGCAGTGTTGGAGGTTACTTTGATCGTCAGGTCATACTTCACCAGATAGCCGCCATCGCGGGCAACCCAGAGATCGGCCTTTTCCACGGTGGCGCCAAACTGATTGATCGTTTCCTGATCCAGGGTGTAACGATCCGTCAGTACGCCATTGACTGTCTCGCCGCGATTGACGAGTTGGGCGGCGCCAGCCTGAACCGGCGCGGTCATCGCGTCGGCGATGCCGCGCAGCATGTCGCCCATGCCAGCCATCATGCCCGGCTGGCAGAGTTCTTTCCCGTCCTTGCGCTCGTAGATATACAGCGTATCACCAACGCTGTACAGTTCAGAACGGTTGGATGGCGCGCCCTGCCGGTCTTCGACAAACAGCGTATACCCGCTCTTGCTTGGTCGATGCACCGCCTGCGTATAAGTCGTCTGCGATGTGATCGTCTTGCCGTCGGTGGTCTTGCCGTTCATCGTCGACACAACCGTCATCCGGTAGCTTTCGAGTTGCGCCAGATTCGCCTGGCTTTGCGGCAGCGGGATCGTTGGAGCGCCGCCGACTGGAGCGG
>DAOTWI010000352.1:0-2530 GCA_034436075.1 Roseiflexus sp. | reverse complement strand
CCTTCGCGTTCTTCGTGGATCGCAGGCGCACGGCGGCAGGGGGCAGGCACGATGACCTGCCCCTGCCAGAACGACGATGCTACCGGTTGCCCCCGCCGAAGTCGTCGAGGGTGGCGTTATTCGCCAGATGGTAGAACAGACCGATGCGACCGCCGCGGTTGACGTACAGATTGCCGACAACCGTCGTCGTGTCCGCCACGCCGATCAGTTCGCAGTTGACGTAGACCCGCACCGAGCCGTCTGCCAGCGCGCGCGCGCCGAGCACATCACTCGCCTTGAGCGTGATGTTCGGGAAGATGCGCACCGTGCGCCATCCCTGTCCCGGCTGAAGCGCCTCCACCGTGATCTGGCGGTTCACCGCGTCGTAAGAGACCAGGATGGCGCCCTGCGTCGCGTTTGTGCCGCGACCCTTCAGCAGCAGCGTGTGATGCGGACTGTTCGGGTCAATGCCTGTCAGCGTCACGAACGCTTCCTGATTGCTGCCGAACTCGGTCGTCCACAGCACCGCGCCGCCTTTCTCGACATCGACCTGGTTCCCGGCGATGCGGTACTGGTCGAGTTGCGTCGCGCCAGTCCAGTTGCGACCAAGCCGCCCGTTCGCGCGGTTGAAGGTGTCGAGGATGCCGGTCGCCGGGAAGGTCGTGACTTTCACCGTGATCGACTTCACTTCTTCAACCGCGCCCCACTCGTCGGTCGAGACGAACTCGACCAGGTTCGTTCCCTCGGTTGTGATGACGAATGGCGCGGTGTACGTCTGCCAGGCGTCGCCATTCACCCGGTACTGCGTCGTCGCCGGTTCATCGGTCGTCAGGGTGACGGTCGCGCTGCCGAAGAAGCAGTCCGCCGGGCAGAGCGGCGTGGTCGGTCCGCTGACGCTGGCGACAGTGACCGGTGGAACTGGAATGCCGGTAAGCAGAATGCGCCCGCTCGTCTCGGTCTGCCCGTCGCTGGCGCTGACCGTGATCGTCACCGGACCAGCGTAGTTCAGCGCAGGGGTGAAGGTCAGGTTCGCCAACGCCGCGTTCGCCGCAGCTGGCGTACCGCTGAACGTGGTCGTGTTGAGCGTCCCGGCGGTTGCCGGAGCGATGCTCAACGTGCCGTTCACCGGCGCCGAGTCAGGATCGATCACGAACGGATCGTGCAGCGCCAGCGGCGTCTCCTCGGTGTACGTCTGGGTGAAGAGCACGTCGCCGAGCGGTGCGCGCGCCACGGTCAGGGTGTTGCTGGCTTCGTTCGCCGCCAGCGCGTACAGCGCGCCGTTGCGCTCGACCAGTTTGACCCCTTCGGGCGCTGTGCCCGCCGGGATGATCTGGAACACGTTCGGCGCTGACGGGTTGGTGATGTCTACCAGCGCGATGGCATTGGAACGCTCCAGACCAACGGCGACAATTGCGCGCCCGCCGAAGACCTTCGCGTCCAGCACCTCCGGCTCCGAGCCGCCACGGTCGCTGCGCCCGTCGGGGTAGATGCCATAGCGCGCCGCCAGCGCATCGAGTTGGTTGCCGGTATCGCCGACCAGTGCGCCAGTTGTGGCGTTGAAGACGCTCACCGTGCGCCCGCCGCGCACCCGCCCGCTGATCGCGCCAGACGGGATGTCATCGCGGGTGTCGCCCTCGTCTGCGGTCACGACGTAGCCGACGCCGCCAATCTCGATGAAGGCGATGCCATCCGGTTCGCGGAAGAGGCTCAACAAGCGGGTCGGGTTGAAGCCGCTGCCATTGACCGTATCGAACACGTGGGTCGTCTTCCCAAGCCCGAAGAATGCCAGGCTGTTGTCCGCCAGCGCGAGCCGCGCCACGCCGTTGTTCTCCTGGAACGAAATGAAGGCGAACTGGCTGTCGGCGGAGAAGGTCACCGACTCCGGCTCCAGCGTCGCTGGCGTGTTGTCGATTGGCAGCCGGGCAATGTCGTCGGTGCGGTTGACCGTGAACCCTGGCGTGCTCGCCAGCGATGGCAGCGCGATCTGCGTCACGCTCAGCGAGGTCGAGGTGTTCGGATCAAAACCGCTCAGGTTCACCACCGTCAGCGAACCGGGTCCGCCATTGTCGCCGATGGCAAACCCCTCGGCTTCGTTGGCAATCACTGCGTATTGCCCGTTCGGCGAAATAGCGACCGAGTCGGGCTGAATGCCAGTGCTCGCGCTTGCGATCAGCGTGCCGTCCAGCCGGTAGGCGTAGACCGTGCCGTTGACCGGCGCAGCCGCAGGCGCCGCCGAACCGGCGACCGCCAGGAAATAGTCCTGCGTCGGGTGAATGGCGACCGAGTTCAGCCCGGTCAGACCGGTGATCGTCGCCAGCACCTGGATGTCGAGCAGGTCGGTTGTGTCGAGGACGTACACCGTGCCAGCGTCAGCGTTGCTCAACACCGCGCGGTTGCCGCGAATGTCGATGATCTCCGCGCCGGTGATGCCGCGATCCGCGCCGAAGGTCGCCACTGCCGAGAGTGCCACCGGATCGTTCAGGTTCAACCCGACCAGGATCGGGTCGTGGTCTGAGGTGCGGTACTGGTCCGGTGCGAACAGGCTCGCCTG
>DAOTWI010000351.1:0-2351 GCA_034436075.1 Roseiflexus sp. | reverse complement strand
GCGCCCTTGACGTATACCACGAATACGGCGGGCTCATGGTCTGCGACCTGCGGTTGCGGCAGGCGGCAGACGACGCTCATCCGCTTGCGTCGCGACTCGAACGGCGCCTCGCGAATGCGCGGCATCCGGCGGGCTTCGTTGTCCCTGTCGATGCCTGCTTTGCACGCTGCCACCAGCAGCGCCGCCTCGGTCGGGTCTCCCAGGATGCTCCAGCGCGCTCCGTCGCCGGCATATCCCTGGTCTTCTGGAGTCGTCTGTGCATGTGGCGGAATGAGACGGGCGTCAGTGCAGAGCGCGGCAGCCAGCAGCAACCGGCGCAGTTCGAGGTCTTCGCCTGGATGTTCCAGCGGCGCGCCGCCCTCGCTGAACTGACCCTCTGGCGCATATCCGACGCCGCTGACCGAAATCTGCCGCCCGCCGACCCAGATCTCGCGCACGGTCATTTCGTTCTGGGTCAGGGTGCCGGTTTTGTCGGTACAGATGACGTTGGTGCATCCAAGCGTTTCGACGGCGGAGAGACGCTTCACCAGTGCGTTGCGCCGCGCCATGCGCTGCGTGCCCATCGCCAGCGCCAGCGTCACGGTCGGCAGCAACCCTTCAGGAACAAAGGCGACGATCATGCCCAGAGCGAAGATGAAGCCATTCGCCAGATCGATCCCGGCGATAGCGACCGCCAGCACGAAGAAGAACAAGCCGACGCCAACGGCAATCGCGCTGACTACGCGGGTCAGGCGCTCCATTTCGCGTTGCAACGGGCTGAGTTGCTCGCCGACGCTCTGGGTCAGGCGGGCGATCTCGCCGAATGCTGTGCGCATTCCGGTGGCGAACACGACGGCTTCGGCTGTGCCGGATGCCACGCTCGTGCCGGCAAACACCAGGTTGGGCAGTTCAGCGCGCGACAGACCCGCGCCGCTCGCCGGTTCGGCAGTCTTGCGCACTGGATGCGACTCGCCGCTCAACGCCGACTGATCGACGCGCAGTTCCATCTCGCGCACCAGGCGCGCATCCGCCGAGATGTGGTCGCCTTCGGCGAGCAGCAGCACATCGCCAGGAACCAGTTGCTCCGCCGGAATGCGCATTGCTTCACCAGCGCGGCGCACGCGCGCATACGATGGGAGCATGCGGCGCAGCGCAGCGGTCGCCTGTTCGGCTTTGTACTCCTGCCAGAAACTGAACAGCCCGTTGATGACATTGACAAGCCAGATGGCAATCCCCAGCGTCGGCGTTTGCGCTGCGAATGCGACGGCGCCGCCGATCCAGAGCAGCCATGCCATCAGGTGCGTAAAATGCGCCAGCAGGATGCGGATCAGCGGTTTACGCGGCGGCTCGTGGAGGACGTTGCGCCCATACTGCGCCAGGCGCTTCCGCGCCTCGTCAGGGGTCAATCCCTGGGGGTCGGAACCGAGCGCCGCAAAGACCTCTCCGGTCACAGCCTGATGTATTGGTGTCGTTTGCATGTCCAGGGGACAGTATAGACGATGGAGCGGGCTGGCGCTACACACGCCGCAGTGTCAATAATTCGCCCGCAAATCCATCCCGGCGTAGAGGTGCGCCACCTGATCGGCATAGCCGTTGAACAGCAGCGTCGGGCGGCGCTCGAACTCGCCGATGCGCCGTTCGGTCGCCTGCGACCAGCGCGGGTGCGGGACATTGGGGTTGACGTTGGCGTAGAACCCGTATTCGTGCGGCGCGGCAGCCATCCAGAGCGAGGTTGGTTGTTCGGCGACCAGATCGATTTTGACAATCGACTTGATGCTCTTGAAGCCATACTTCCACGGCACGACCAGGCGCAGCGGCGCGCCGTTCTGCGGCAGGAGCAGGTTGCCGTACAGTCCAGTGCTGAGGATGGTCAGGTCGTGCATGGCCTCATCGAGGCGCAACCCTTCGACATAGGGCCAGGCATACCAGCGATCACGCTGGCCAGGCATCTGATCCGGGTCGTAGAGCGTCTCGAAGCGTACATAGCGCGCATTTGCCAGCGGCTCAACATCCGCCAGCAGTTTGTGGAGCGGGAAGCCGAGCCAGGGAATGACCATCGACCACCCTTCAACGCAGCGCAGGCGGTAGATGCGCTCCTCCGACGGGTAACGCTTCAGCATGTCTTCAATGGCGATGGTCTGTGGTTTGTGAACCAACCCGCCAATGCTGACCGTCCATGGCGAGGTGCGGAAGGTGCGCGCCAGGGGTGCAACGCCTTCTTTGCTCGTCGTGAACTCATAGAAGTTGTTGTAGGTGGTAATCTCCTGATAGGTGTTGAGCGGATCGCCGAGCTCGTCGGTCTGCCGGGAGACCGGTCCCGGCGTGAGCGGAGGCGGCGGGTCCGCCGCATCGCCGCAGGCGGCGACGCCCAA
>DAOTWI010000350.1:0-4199 GCA_034436075.1 Roseiflexus sp. | reverse complement strand
TCGCCGCTCGACGGCGCCGAACGCATGCAGCACGTTGCTGCGCGAGTGGCTGCCTTCTGTGCAGCGCAGGGACTCGATCGGATCGCGCTGGTCGGGCACTCGATGGGGGGCAATGTGGCGCTGGAGTTGACGCTGACGCACCCGCATCTGGTAGAACGCCTGGCGCTGGTGGCGCCTGCGGCGCTCGGAACCGCCATGCCGCCCTATACGCGGTTGTACCTGCAGGACGGCTATGGGTGGGCAGCGTTGCGCGCGTCACTGATCTTCTACCGGGGATTGGATGCGCTGTCGCGTCACTGGCATCCAATCGCCAGCATGGAACGTGTTCTGCCAGGACTGCGTCGCGCTGCGTTTGCCGCGCACCATGATCCCGAAGGGTTGCATCGCCTGCTCAATGGTCTGTTCGCCAATTCGCTCGATGGCCGCCTGGATCAGGTGCGTGCGCCGACGCTGGTTATCAATGGCAATCTCGATGCTGTTGTGCCAGCTGCCCTATCGCAACAGGTTGCGTCCGCTATTCCTGGCGCGCAGTTCGTTCTGCTGCGCGGTGCGCTGCACCACCCCATGGACGAACAACCGGAAGCGTTTTTGCGCGTATTACTGGAGTTTCTTGCCTGATGGAACTGCCGCGCACAACCGTCACCGTCGCCGGAAGTGCGCCTGTGCGCCTGAGTGTGATCGATGCTGCACCCGCCGCTGGCGCGCAGGGAACAATGGTGTTCATCCACGGCGCAGGCGGGTGCGCGGAACAATGGTTGCCGCAACTGACCCGCTTCGTCCGCGACTATCGCGTCATCGCTTTCGACCTGCGCGGGCACGGTCGGTCTGAAGCGCCCCGCTCCGCCTATACGCTGGAAGAGTTCTTGTGGGATTTCACCCAACTGATCGACCGTTTGCAGGTGCATGAGCCGTTTATCCTGGCGGCGCACTCGTTTGGCGGACCGATCGCGCTGACATTCACCGCCGCGCAGCCGCAGCGCATTGCGCGACTGGCGCTGCTGGCGACGGCGCCAGAGATTCATTTGCATCCAGTGCTCGAAATGGCGCTGAAACTGCCCATCCCGCTCACGGCGCTCGAACGGTTGCGCCCGGTTATTGCGCCCAAACTGCACGCGCCGTTGTTCGTCATCAAGCGTGTGCTGGCAGGAACGCTCTTTCCGTGGCGCGGCTGGGATTTGCTGCCGCAGATTACCACGCCAACGCTCATCATCGGCGGGCAGTTCGACTTTATCGTGCCGCCGCCGGTGCTGCAACGCATGCACCGGCTGATGCCAGAATCGCGCATGGAAATTGTTCGATATGCCCGGCATCTGCCGCAACTCGAACGTCCAAAAGCGGTCAACCGAATCATCGAGCATTTTCTTGGCGTCCGGCGCAGCTGGCGCGGCGAGGTTGAAGGCGACGATATTCTCAGGGAGGAGGGTCTTCGGTGATTCCCATGCACGATCCACGCCTGCCTGACATCCTGCGACGGTTGCGCTGGTCGGTCTTGCCGGAACGGTACGTGCTGGCAGGGATCGATCCGCGCGAATCGGCGGTAGTCATACGACTGCTTGGCGGCCTGCGCGCCCGTCTGTGGCAGTTGTTCGTCGCTCCCGACACCATTACCTTCATTCTGCCCGAAAACGACTGGCGCAACATCAGCCCGGCATTCCCACGCGCCCGCGCCGAACGTCCGTATCGCGTCGTCAGTTTCGATATCGATCTGCCGCCGGACCTGACCGGCTTCCTCGCCCTCATCAGCACCGCACTGGCGGCGGAGTCGGTGCCGATTGTGGCGGTTTCCGGTTTCAGCCGCGACCATCTGCTATTGCGCGAAGCCGATCTCGACCGCGCGCTGGCAGTGCTCGATTCGCTCGTGTCGTCCGCAGCAGCGGAGGGGTGAAGACGCGACGTATGCCTGACCATCCCTGGCTCGCCTTTTATGATTCCGGCGTTCCTGCCGGGATCACTGTACCGGAACGCACGCTGCCCGATCTGCTGACGGCGGCGGCGTGCGCCTATCCGGCGGCGCCGGCGCTGCTGTTCTACGGGCGCGTGGTGGATTACGCTACTCTCGATCGTCTGGCGACACGGTTTGCCTGCGCCCTGCTGCAATCCGGCGTTCAACCCGGCGAGCGCGTCGCGCTTGTGTTGCCGAACATTCCGCAGGCGGTCATTGCCTGCTACGGCGCGTGGCGTGCGGGCGCGATCGCGGCGCTGACCAACCCGATCTTCGAGGCGGGAGGTCTTGTGCTCCAGTTGATCGATGCAGGCGCAACGACCCTGGTGGCGCTGAGCATGTTCCACCCGCTGGTTACGGCAGTCCGCGAACGCGCTGGCGTACAGCGCGTTATCTACACGAATCTGAAGGAATTCCTTCCGCCAGGGCAGCGACGTTTATTCACCCTGTTGCGCCAGGAACGCGAGGGGCACCGCGTTCCCGACGATGAGGCGCGCCGCGCGCTCTGGATGGCGCGTATGCTGGCAGACGATCCGGTTGTCCCCCTTCCTCAGATACATCCCGACGAACCGGCGGCGCTTCTGTACACCGGCGGCACGACCGGCGAGGCAAAGGGGGTTGTCCATACGCATCGCAGCCTGGTTGCCAATGCGCTGCAGGTGGCGGCGTGGCTTCCCACTGCGCGCCATGGCGCGGAACGGGTGATCTGCGTGCTGCCGTTTTCACACGCCTACGGCCTGACCGCCTGCATGAACTTTTCGGTTGCAATTGCAGCGGCAATGATCCTGCTGCCAACGTTCGAGACCGGCAATGTGCTGCATGCCATCCGCCGCGAGCGCGCGACGATCTTCCCTGGCGTGCCGCCAATGTATGCCGCAATTGCGGAAATCAAGGATGCGCGGCGCTACGGGCTGGCATCGCTGCGCGCCTGTATCAGCGGGGCTGCGCCGCTGCCCATTGAAGTGCAGGAAGGGTTCGAGCGCGTCACCCGCGCCCGTCTTGTCGAAGGATATGGTTTGACCGAAGCCGGTCCGGTGACGCACGCCAATCCGCTCGGCGCCACGCACGAGCGCCATGCGACGATTGGCATTCCACTGCCATCGACCGAAGCGAAGATCGTCGATACGGCAACTGGCGCTGATCTGCCGCCAGGACGCATCGGCGAACTGCTGGTGCGCGGACCGCAGCTTATGCAGGGGTACTGGAACCGCCCGGAGGACACCGCCGACGCCTTCACGCCGGATGGCTGGCTGCGCACCGGCGACGTGGCGCGTATGGACGCCGATGGGTTCTTTCAGATCATCGAGCGCAAGAAAGATGTCATTATCGCCGGTCCGTACAACATCTACCCGCGCGACATCGAAGAAGTGCTCTACCAGCACCCCAAAGTGCTCGAAGCAGCCGTCGCCGGCGCGCACCACACCGGAGGGCATCCCGACCTGCGCGCATTCGTTGTCCTCCGCCAGGGGGAACGCGCCACTCCCGACGAAATCATCGGGTTTCTCCGCGAGCGCCTCAGCGCACACAAAGTTCCGTCGGTCGTCGAGTTTCGCGACGCGCTGCCGCGTTCGTTCATCGGCAAAGTGCTGCGGCGCGCGCTGCTCGACGATCGCGCCGAACCCGGGGATCACGCATAACGTATGCACCACGTCTCTCGTCTCACCGCAGCGCGCGCCGCCGCCGAAACGCTGGTTGCGTCCGGTCGCATCCCTGGCGTGGTTGTCGCCGTGGCGACGGACCGCCAGCAACCAGAGGTATTCGCCATCGGAACGGACGCTGGCGGGCGCCCGCTTGTTCCTGACGATCTCTTCCCGGTCGCCTCGATCACCAAACTGGCGACGGCGCTGACGGTGCTGCGCCTGGCGGATCGCGGATTGATCGACCTGGACGATCCCGTGGATCGCTATGTCCAGCGAATTGAGCCGCACCCCGGCGTGACCATTCGCCGGTTGCTCTGTCACACGGCGGGTTTTGCCATCGACCTGAACGCTAGCGAGGCGCCGTATGAACCGGGGTTGACGTGGGGAACCCTGGCGCAGGCGTGTATGCGGGCGAAACTGCATCACCCGCCGGGGAGCGAGGTGCTCTACAGCAATATCGGGTATGGCTTGCTGGCGCTGGCGGTGGAAGCGCGCGCCGGCGCGCGCTTCAGTGACGCATTGCGCGATCTGGTGTTGACGCCGCTCGGCATCGAAGGGTATCTGGGGGTGGAACCGCCGCGCGCGCTGGCGCGCATCGCCGATGTGCGCAGCCGCCA
>DAOTWI010000349.1:0-4370 GCA_034436075.1 Roseiflexus sp. | reverse complement strand
AATTGGCGGCTGCCAGCGTCGCCGGGCGCACATAGGCGGCGGGGATGGCGTCGGTCACGGTCACATCGTAGGCGTCGCCGCGCCCTTCGTTCTGGAGCACAATCGCGTAGCGCACCCGGTCGCCGGAGTCGGAGAGCAGCAACGAATCGGACGCGCCGATCGCCAGCGCCTGCGTGCGGGTGTAGACCGGCGTGCCGCCGAAGGACGTCGGTCCGTCGGGCGGGTTGAATGTCACGCCGCCGAGGGTCAGACCGGTGTCGTTGTAGCCGACGATGCCCTTGTTGATCGTCACGTTCGGGCGGATGACCTCGAACATGACGATTTCATCGAAGAACTGCGACCCGGCGTTGGTGGAGAACTCATTCACCCGCAGTTGATTGGTCAGGAACAGGTCCTCGGTGAACGCCGCATCAGCGACGCGCAGGGTCACCAGGATGTCGATGGTCGAGGCGCGCCGTCCGCCCTCCACGTCGTCGTGCCAGCCAAAGTTGAGCGTGAAACTGTTGCCCGCCGCATCGGTGGTGATGAACGGCGCCCAGGTGATCGGGTCGGTGTTGAAGTCACTGAACGTCGGGTTCGACTGGCGGAAGTGCTGATTGGCGTTGGTCGCGCCCGCCGTTACGCCAATGAGCGGACCGTTCGTGAGTTCGCGCGCGGTATCGAAATCGGCGGCGCGGTTCCAGACGCCACCTGCGGCGTTCACAACCACATAGACGCCATTCTGCCGCGCATCAGTCTGATCCTTCACCAGCACCCGGTCGCCATTCGCCAGCGCGACGCCGTCGATGGTCGCTGGCGCGCCGCTGAACGAACCGATGCCCGCCGGATTGTAGCCAGAAATGTTTCCGGTCGTCGCCACGCGCACCGTTATTGGCGGGTTGATCGTCGTCAGGTAGGTGTCGGATGGTCCGCGCGTCACGATGTTGGCGCCGGGGATCGTGCCGGGCGCGGCAGCCGCATCGAAGAACAGGCGCTCCGGCACGGGGAAGACCGGCAGTGGCGGGAAGTCGATGAACTGAACATTCTCAAAACTGCTGATCGGCAGGCGGTAGGTCAGCCGGTAGGTCACCAGATCGCCCGGCTGCGTGGTGACCGGATCGCCGAGGTTGGTCGTCTGCCCGTTGAGCGCATAGAGCGTCTTGCTGCGGTCGCCGATCGGCAATTCAACGCTGGCGGCGGTATCGTCGGTCGCCTGCCCGATGACCGTCGGGGTGGCGGCATTGATCGTGTTCGTATTAATCTGGTCGCCGCGGATCAATGGCACGCGGTTGCGCAGAATGTCGAGCTGATCGACCGAGCGGTCGCCGGAGGGGAAATCGTCGCTGAACTCGTCCTTGACTTCAGTGTAGAACGTGATGCGCCCGCGGGTTGGACCGAAGAGGGGCGGGTCGTTATTCTGCGGCGCGCCGCCGGCATTCGGAATATCGCCGCCAACGAGCCGCCCGCTGACGCCGCGTGCGATCAGTTCCTGCGAAATGTTGAAACGCACATAGGTTGTGCCGCTGATCGACGGCGCTGGCGGGTTGATCACAAACACCGGACCAGACGGCGGATTGGTCGGGTCGGAGAGTGGCGTGCTGCGGGTCGTGAAGCGCTGCTCATACACAATCGTGCCAGCGCCGCTGAAAGGTGCGGTCGGTATACCCGTGCGGGTTGGCGACGCGCCGGTGACATACGCATTCTCGACCTGAAGGGTCGGAACCGTTGAACTGCCGGTGGTGCGCACAAAGAGGCGCTGCCCGTCGGAGAAGACGTCTTCGAGATAGACGTTCTGAACCGCAAAATAGTCGGAGACCTGGAAATCAATGTCGTAGCGCAGCAGCGTCTGACCAGGGATAATCGAACCGCCAGTCGTCGGCGCAAGGGTAATGCGGTCTACTGGCGTGACCGATTTCTGGGTCGCCAGCGAGTGCTGCTGGAGGGTGTGCGCATTCGGCGGCAGCGTAATCGTTATCGGCGTCGGCGTATCGCGCGTATCAATCGGCGTCCATGCCGCCGTCGAACTGCCGGTATTGTTGGCGAAGGTCGAGTCGGTTCCCTGCGGCACGGTTGGCGTGGCGGCGCTGGTATCGCGCGGAATGTAGAACTCGAACTCGAACGACGCATCAATGCCGCGCACGCCGGTCTTGTTGCCGAACGTGTAGGTCAGCGTCCCGCCAGGCGCCGCCGGCGTGGCAGTGCCGGAGAGATTCGCCGGGGTGAAGACGTCGGTCGGCACGCCGGGCGAGTTATAGAGAAGCGCGCTCATCTGTGCGGCGGTGTTGCCGGTGATGCGCATGCTGTTCGCCAGAATATCGGTAATCTGCAAACCGGTGACCGGCTGTCCGTCGGCAATATCGACATCCAGGCGGTAGCGGCGCGGATAGTTGCGCCCGGTCGCGGTTTCGTCCTCCGGTCCGAGGTACGTCTTGGTCAATCGCCAGAGAATCGGCGTAACGTCGCCGTCCGAGGGGGTCGTCTGGCGGATCGGCGGATCGGTGAGAGGGTTGTCGAGCGGGTCGTTGCCGTAGCGGAACCCGGCGATCGCAGTGACCGGCAGCGGCGTGCCGAGGTCTGCCAGGTTGCTGATTCGCAGCGTCACCTCAATCGGCGCCGGCGGCTGCGTATTCGTGAAACTGCCGAACGGCAGGGTCAGGACCGCAATCGTGTCACCGTTCTGGAAACGTGTGCCGTAGTCAGGCACACTCAGCGTCTCCCCGGTCAACGGATGGACGTAGGTTGGTCCTGTGATCGTGATCAACTCCAGACCCGGCAGCGGCTGCCCCAGATAGGTCGCGCGCATGCCGGTCGTGACCAGTCCATCGAGCGGCGGAGCAATTGCGCCATCGGGACCGGTGGTGTCGAGAAACAGATCGATATAGGGACCGTACCCGGTCTGATCGCCGCTTCCAGTGCTGGCGTTATCGAAGGTGACCGTCAGGGTCACCGGTTCGCCGATCAGACCGCTTGCGCTGCTGACGGTTGCGACCGGCAGGGGATTGCCAGCGGCGCGTGCGATAGTTCCAAACAGAAAACTCCCGATAGTAAGAGCGCCCACGAGCAGGGTGAGAAGCGGCGCGAGCCGCAGAGTTGGACGACGGCGCATGGTCCTTCAATCCTTTTCCTGGTAAATGACTGTTGTTTGTGCAGAAGGTAACAAGATGTTACCTGTTATGTGTTACTTTCATCTGAGAGTATATGCAGCGGGCGTAACCAGAGCATAACGACATGGGGTCGGAATGATCGCAGAATCGCTCATATGGGGAGTACAGGCGTTGCGTGCGATACCTTTGATTGCACACGGAAGCGCGGGGGTTTTTTGTGTCATCTGTCCAGCCGTATCCGCCTTGTAGCCCGGCGACTGAAGTCGCGGGCTACGGGCAGCGAAGCCCGCCTGCGCGGGCTATACCAGAATTGAATTCTCAATGTTCATAAGCCCTCGCTCAGGACATCGAAGCCCCAGCGGTGCTTGCACGATCTCAGCCCGCAGCGCCCAGGAATACCAGACCGCCGCCCGGGCAGGGTTTTGCCATTTATCGCAGATGCCGGTTGAAGAAGGCGATGATCCGTTGCCGCGCGTCGTGCGCGGAGGGTTCGTGGTAGCCCATCTGCGTGACGCGCCACGCCACGCGCAGCAGTGCAGGAACCTCGCGCGGGTCGTGGTCATTGAGGAAGGAATGACCGGCATCGGGATATTCTTTCACGTCGTGATCGACGCCGAGCGACGTCAGGGCGCGTTTGAGGCGTCCAGCTGCGCCGCGCAGCGTCATGTCCTTCGCGCCATAGCTGGCGACAATCGGGCAGGCGCCTGCAATGACGCGCTCGAGATCATCCGGCAGAACGCCATAGTTGACGCTCGACGCCGCAAACCCATGTCCTGGCGCCAGCAGCAGTGCAAACCCGCCGCCCATGCAGAAGCCGATCACGCCGATCTTGCCGGTGCAATCGCTGCGCTGCGCCAGCCAGTCGCGGGTTGCCGCGATATGGCGAAACATCATCCCCTGCCACGTCAGGTAGTCGCGGATGATCGAGCGCAGGCAGGTCATCACCGTGCCGCCGTCGAAGAGATCGGGGGCTGCCGCGAGGACCCCTTCGCTCGCCAGCCACTCCGCCTGGCGGCGCGTGTCGCTGCGCATGCCGAGCGCGTCGTGAATGACGACGACGCCGGGGCAGGGACCCGCGCCGTCCGGCGTAGCGAGATAAGCGTGCAATGCGCCATCGGGTGCGGGAATGACGACGTCTGCCATGGTTGTGTCCTTCTGATAGGGAGGGAACGATTTCAATGGTATCATATCACGTGCAAAGGTTGCAGGTTGAAGGCGAAAAGGTTCACGTCGCCAGCCAGTAGCGACGTTGCATCGCAACGTCGCGTCGCGTTGCATCGCAACGTC
>DAOTWI010000348.1:0-3836 GCA_034436075.1 Roseiflexus sp. | reverse complement strand
CAGGCGGATGCGCTGCGCCTCGCCGCCGGAAAGAGTCGTAGCGGCGCGGTCGAGTGTGAGATACTCCAGCCCTACTTCGTTCAGAAAGCGGAGGCGCGCGCAAATGTCGTTCAGAATGGGCGCGGCAATCTGGCATTCACGCACGGTCAGAGCATATGCAGCAGAGCGCAGGTCGCTTTCGCGCGTCTCGCGCCAGCGGGCGACCACCGCATCAACATCGGCAGCCAGCGCGTTCGCCCACGACCAGGCTTCAGCAACAGGGAGCGCCGACACCTGCGCAATCGTGTATCCGGCGACAGTGACGGCGAGCAGTTCGGGGCGCAGACGCGCGCCGTTGCACGCCAGGCAGACGCGCGGCGTCATGAACTGCTCGATCGAGGCGCGTTCAGTTTCGTCGGCGCACTCCGCAAGGCGGCGGCGCAACGCGGGAATCACCCCCTCGAACGGCGCGTCGACAACGCGCTCCTCGCCGCGCAGGTGGTAGCGCAGCCGCATCACATCGCCATTGGAGCCGTAGAGAATCGTCGCCACCGCTTCTGGACGCAGGTCGCGCAGCGGCGTGTGCAGCGAAAAACCTAGGTGATCGGCGAGCGACGCCAGCAGATCGTCGAAGTAGCGGCGCTGGGCGCGGCTGGCATTCGCCCAGGGCGCAATGGCGCCCTCCGCCAGCGAAAGTGAGCGGTCAGGAATGACCAGATCGGGATCGAACTCCAGCACACTGCCGAGACCATCGCACGTGGCGCAGGCGCCGGAGGGGTTGTTGAACGAAAAATCGCGCGGTTCGAGCGCTCCAAGCGTTGCCGGACCGTGCACCGGGCAGGCGTAGCGTTGCGAGAGGGTCAGTTCATCGCCGCCGACGATCTGCACCATCACCACGCCATCGCCGACCCGCAGCGCCGTCTCGACCGAGTCGGCGACGCGCACCCGCATCTGCGACTGATCCGGCGTTGCAGCGGATTGCGGAATGACCAGCCGATCAACAACGACCTCGATGGTATGCGGTCGGTAGCGATCCAGGCGCAGGTCGTCCGCCAGGTCGCGCACCTCGCCATCGACGCGCACGCGAACAAACCCCTGTTTGCGCACCTGATCGAACAGGGTTTGATGGTCGCCCTTCTGATCGCGGACGAGCGGCGCCAGCAGCAGAATACGGCTGCCGGAGGGCAGCCCGAGGATCGTATCGATCATCTGCTGCGCCGACTGGCGGGTCAGCGGACGACCGCACTGGACGCAGTGCGGGCGTCCGATGCGGGCGAAGAGCAGGCGCAGATAATCGTAGATTTCGGTGACGGTGCCGACCGTCGAGCGCGGATTGCGCGCCAGCCCTTTCTGGTCAATGGCGATGGCGGGTGACAGTCCTTCGATGGCATCGACATCCGGCTTATCGATCTGACCAAGGAACTGGCGCGCATAGACGGAGAGCGATTCGACATAGCGTCGCTGACCCTCGGCGAAAATGGTGTCGAACGCCAGCGACGATTTGCCGGAGCCGGACAACCCGGTGATCACCACCAGCGCATTGCGCGGCATGGTGACCGTAATATTCTTGAGATTGTGGACGCGCGCCCCGCGCACCACGATCCAGTCAGCAGCCATAGCGCGTATGCCGATACACAGGCTCAGACGATGGATGGTAGCACGGAACCGCGCAGAGATCAAATACTTCTTAAACTAGGCGAACTTTTCGCCGCGCACCACCTGCACATCATAGACATAGGCAATAACGGCGTAGTTGGGAAAATAATGGTCTGCCACCGCGTCGATAATGCGGTCGGCAACCTCAGGCGAAACCAGCGTTTCGATCTTGACATTGCCGCCCTGCCACCGGCTGGCGTGAATGCCGCGCGTCCCTTCGCCGTGCACCTCCGAAATGGTGTAGCCGTGGGCGCCGAGCGTATGGATCTCATTGATCAGGCGTTCCTTCAGCACCGGTTCGGCAATGATCGTCACCAACCGTACGGTCGTCAGTTTCATATCCTCGCTCCTTTCCCTGCACTCCATTGTGCATTATCACATACGTCCGAGCGCCGCGCCAAGCCAGCGTGCATATTCATAATACAACGGCAAGCCGATGATCAGGTTCACCGGCAGCGTAATTCCGAGCGACGACGTCAGATAGATGCTCGGATTCGCCTGCGGGAACGTCGCGCGCACAGCGGCGGGAGCGTCGATGTACGAGGCGCTGGCGGTAATCACCCCCAGGATGAAGGCGCCATTCGGCGAAAGACCCGCCAGCAGACCGAGCGACACGCCGATGATGCCGTGAATGAGCGGCATCACGGTTCCGAAGACCGCCATAAACGGACCGACCTTGACAAAATCGCGCAGTTGCCGGCCGGCGAGCATGCCCATTTCGATCAGGAAGAAGACCAGCACGCCGCGGAAGAGATCGCCGTAGAGCGGCTTGATGCGCGCAAACCCCTGCTCGCCGATAATGACGCCGATCAGCAACCCGCCGAGCAGCAACACCACACTGCGCCCGGTGAGGGTATCACGGATGACCCGGCCGAGTTCGCTGTTCTGCGCCTGACTCGCTCCCATGCGCCAGCGCCCGATGAAGAGCGCCACAACGATTCCCCATTCCATGAGCGCCGCCAGCGCCGGAATGAACGCCTCGAAGGTGTTCTGTCCTTCCGGCAGGCGCTCGACGAAGGAGATGCCGGCAACGAAGGTCACCGACGAGACCGACCCGTAGTGCGCTGCAATGCCAGCCGCGTTGGGGATGTCGAACCGGCCGGGACCGCGCAGGATCAGGTAGCACCACGTCGGCACGGCAATCGCCAGTGCAATCGTTGCCAGCGCGGGCAGCAGAAACTCGACGATTGTCGTTCCTGCCAGTTCGACGCCGCCGTTCAGCCCGATCGAGAACAACAGGTAGACCGAAATCGCCTTGATGACCGCTTCTGGAATCTCGACCTCGCTCCTGATCAGGGTCGCCACAATCCCCAGGACGAACGCCAGCACGAGTGGCGACAACAGATTGCTGCGGATGATCTCGATCGTGTCCATACCCTCCTCAAAGATACATAAAGATATTCTTGACATTGCGGAAGGTAGCAGAAGTCGCCATCTTTGTCAATAGAAAGACTTAAGTGACACAAAAAGACTATACCTTCAACGGATCGCACTCCATCGAATGGCGGGGAGGAGGTTCATCGACATTGGGGCGAAAAGCAGGTTAATCGGCGTCGCGGCGCAGCATGTATCCCTGGCCGCGCACGGCGATCAGTTTGCGGGGATGTTTGGGATCGGGTTCGATCTTATCGCGGATGCGCTCGATAATCTTCTGGAGCGCACTGTCGGAGGGCGGAGAAACGGGCCAGATGGCGCGCTTGACCTCGTCGCGGGTGCAGACGCGCCCGGCGTGTTCGCGCAGGAACGCATAGACTTCGCCTTCGAGGTGGGTGAAGGCGGGCGGCGCTGCTGACGCCGGCAGTGGCGGGTGCAGCGGCGTTTCCGCAGAAGGAAGGGGGTGATCCGACAGCGCCTGAGCGAAGAGGGTCGCGGCAATCCGCCAGCTGTTTCGGTCACGCTGCGCCAGTCCGCGCGCATAGAGCGCCTCGAAGAGCGCGGCTTCGTCGGCGGTTGGTGCGCGATTCTGATCGACCAGCGCCTCGCGCGCGTCGGTCGCCGTGGGGTGCGTTTCCGTCAATTCGTGCCACCAGGAGCGGCAAAGCGGGCGCGCCTCCTCAAGAGCGGCGCGTTCGATATCGTCGGGGTTGCTGCCATTGGGATGCGTTCGCCAGTGATAGACGTGCGCGGCGGCGATCAGGAGCAGCATCAGGTTGGCGCCGCCCAGCCGCCGGATCCAGGCGTGATCGGCGGCGTTCAACGCC
>DAOTWI010000347.1:0-4517 GCA_034436075.1 Roseiflexus sp. | reverse complement strand
GCCACCGGCGCGCCCCCACCTTCAACCCGGCGCATCTGCCCATATGCAACGCGGGCGCGCCACCGGCGCGCCCCTCCCGGCAACCCGGCGCATCTGCCCATATGCAACGCAACGCGGGTGCGCCACCGGCGCGCCCCTACCTTCAACCCTCAATCCTTAATCAACCCTGCAATCTCCTCTACCAGATGGCGCAGGCGTACCGGTTTGCTCAGGTAGACGTTGGCGCCAGCCGCCAGGCTGCGTTCGCGATCGCCAGGCATCGCCAGCGCCGTCAGCACGATGATCGGGAGATCGCTAGTGGCGATGTTCTCGCGCAGCCGGCGCACAATTTCCAGCCCATCCATCCCTTCCCGCAACCGCAGATCGATGATCGCCAGATCCGGCAATTCGTGACGCGCCAGCGCCAGCGCCTCATCGCCAGAAGCCGCATACGTCACCCGATAGCCGCAGCGCTGGAGATAATCGCTAACAATCGCACTGCCGGTTGTGTCATCGTCCACCAGCAGGATGGCATGATTGTCGCCTACCTGCGGCATGGTCTCTGCATCTGGAACCGTGCGCAGCGGAAAGGCAGAGTCCGCTTTCGGCGCCGCCAGCATCGTCTCCCACCTCTGATAGTCGCGGGTCCAGGGCAGCGTGATCGTAAAGCGGCTTCCTTTCCCTGGTGCACTGATCAACGACACGCCGCCGCCATGGAGTTCCGCCAGGCGCGCAACCATGACTAATCCCAACCCGCTGCCCGCCTGGTCGCGCTGATACTCGTTCTGAATCTGGGAAAAGGGCTGAAACAACCGGGACATATCTTCGGCGGCGATGCCGATGCCGGTATCCCAGACGGTAATGCGCACAATCTCGTTCTCGGGATCGCCTTCCAGATCGAGCCCGATCTCGCCGCCAGGCGGCGTGAACTTGACGGCATTCGACAAGAGATTGATCAACGCCTGGCGCAACCGGCGTTCATCGGCGTGTAACGCTTCGACTCGCGGATCGAGGTTCATGTGAACCCTCAGATTTTTGCGCAGCGCCAGTTCGTTGACCATCCGCATGCTTGCCTGACAGACCTGATGCGCGGCAATCAGGCGCGGCTCCAGTTCGAAGCGCCCTGCTTCGATCTTCGCCAGATCGAGAAGGTCATTGATGACAGCCAGCAGGTGACGACCGCTCTCGTCGATGCGGCGCAACATCTCGATCTGTTCATCATTGAGCGGACCGACAATCTGCGCATGCAGCAGTTCCGCCAGACCGAGGATTGCGGAGAGCGGCGTGCGCACCTCGTGACTGATCCCGGCAAGAAACTCGTCCTTCAGGCGATTGGCGCGCCGGAGCTCGGCGTTGGTGCGCGCCAGTTCGATGTTCTGCCGGCTCAGGCGCTCCTTCAGCAGGCGGAGTTCATTGCGCTGCTGAACATGAGCCTGTTCGATGATGCTCTGGTCAGTCGTATCGGTGACGGTCTGCACCAACCCGTCGATCCGGCCATTTGCATTGATATGCGGTATCGCCAGCAGACGCAGATAGCGTACATCCCCATTCGCTGCGCTGCGGTTCACGTGGGGCAAATGGAAACGACTGACGGTTCCTGCCAGGATATTGTTCAGGATGTCTTCGTTGCCGATCAGTTCGGGAAGCAGGTCGAAGAGCGAGTCGCCGATCTGCGGCGGTTGGTCGGCAAACAGGCGCTGGTATCCGCCAACGGACCGGATGCGGAACGAGCGATCCACAACCAGATACGCGCAACGATGTTCAATGCAGAGGAGGTCGATCATGCAGGCAGAATCGACCAGTGGCGATGTATCTTCCATAGGTTACGGCGTTGCAGTTGGTGTTATCAATTCAGGCGGCACTGGTTTGATCAGGCTGACCCAGCGCGCTGGCACCCATCCGATCAGTTCGACCTGCGGACGTTGCGGCAGCGCCACCCGCACCCGATACCAGTCACCCCATTGCGCCAGCACTTCAACCGGCGCGCCGAGCGGCGCAACGATGCTGGTGCGCGTGCTGGCTTCGTCTGGCGTGCTGTACAGATACACATTTCCAATCATAACACCATTGAACGGTGAAGGTGTTGCGGTTGGCGTACTGGTAGCGGTAGGAGTACTGGTGGCGGTAGGAGTACTGGTGGTTGTAGGAGTGCTGGTCGGCGTCGGGGTGCTGGTCGGTGTCGGCGTACTGGTGGCAGTCGGCGTGCTGGTCGGTGTGGGTGTACTGGTGGACGTCGGCGTACTGGTCGGTGTCGGCGTGGGTAAGGCAGTGGGAAGAGACATAGCGACCGGCGGCGGCGCCGCAAGCATCGCCATTCGCGCTTCGACTCGCCAGATCCAGGCGCCGCAGAGGATCAGCGGCGCTAGCGCAACCAGTCCCAGCAGAATGACGATCACGCGCTGGAATGCCGAGAGCCGTCGTGGCGCGTGGTCGTCCTGCTGCGGAACCAGGTATTGCCGCAGAATCTGGCGCGCTTCCTGGATCAGGCGGGTATCGGTTCCATCGAACGCGCGGAGCCGTTCATAGCGATGTTCATGAACAGCAAACAGCGTCTCGCGCAGGAGGTCGCGGAAGTCCGACGGTTCGACGCCGCTGATCACCACCGCCAGGTACGCGGCACTCCCGGTTTCGAGCACAATCTGGCGCGACTCATAGGAGATCGCGCCAAGCTCGCCGCTTTCCTCGCGGCCAAACGCTTCCTGCGCGAAGTCGCGGATTGCGGTCAGCATACCGCCGACGACATCGCGATCCGGGCGTTCGGGTCCGGCGGAATAATGACAGATCAGCACCCCCGACTCACGCTGGATCAGGAAGATTTCGTGAACGGTGAAGGGAAGGACGTCGCGCAGGGCGTACTCGCCATGGGAAATCCCCTGCATCCGCGCCTGCCAGTAGCGGGGCTGGAGCATGAGTGACGTGTTCTGACGCACCCGTTCATCGATCGTTTGCGCCAGATTGCGCACCGCTTCCGCGACGGCGCGGGCAATCATCTGTCCCACGACCGGGTAGAGTGCATCAACGACGTCTTCGCGCGCCTGATAGACCTGGTGACGGAGGGCTTCGCTGATTGCAGGTGCGATGACGCGCGCGATTTCGTCGCGCGACTGACTGATCTGTTCTGCCAGAATATCGGCAAT
This sequence comes from Roseiflexus sp., assembly GCA_034436075.1. Taxonomy (GTDB): domain Bacteria; phylum Chloroflexota; class Chloroflexia; order Chloroflexales; family Roseiflexaceae; genus Roseiflexus. The sequence goes on along the minus strand of DAOTWI010000347.1, from coordinate 1,401 downwards.
GACCGGGCTGATGCGATCGACCAGCGCTTCCGGCTTGAGCAAAACCCGGCGCAACTCTTCGAGTTGCCGCTGCGTTTCAGGCGCCTTGACCATGCCCGACTAGTCCTTCGAGGCGTTCAACCCCTCAAGCAGGTTGGTGACCGTACTGCCGGTTTCGAGACGAGCGGCAAGTTCGATCAGCATGCTGGCAAGCGCCTTGCGATCAGTCTTCTGGTAGTCGAGGCGATCAGCAATGCGGCGCAGTTCGGCGCGCACGTCGTCTTCCGTGCGCCGGATTTCACGGCGGAGCGCCTGAGCGCGCTGCTCAATCTGATCCCGCACATCGATCATCCCTGCCCGAACCGAACGCAGTTCTGATTCGTGCGCTGTCTGCACCTTGCGCACCTCGAGAACCGTCTCGCTGGATGCCTTGAGCTGGTCTTCGTGCTGGCGCACCTGCGTGGCAATCTGCTGCATAAGCGCGTCACGATTACGCTGGCGGTCACTCTCACGGCGGACGTCGTCGGTCAGTTTGCGCGTATCGAGTTCCAACATCTCCATCCGGCGCGCCATCGTCTTTTCGAGATCGGTCAGATGTTCGCGCGTCTCTTCCAGGTCGGCGCCGATGCGCTGGACTTCGCGGTGGAGGTCGGTAAAGCGCCGCTCATACTCCTCGATCTGCGCGCCAAAGAGAATCTCCCGCAGCCGGTCGACCTCCGCCTGGCGTAACCGCTGGCGCAGCGGGTCAGGACCAAGAATGATCTGGCGCACGCGCTCCAGATCTTCCTGAACCTCTTGATCAGCCTCCTGGTGTTCGCTGTTGAGCTGATATGTTGCGTGATTCTGAGTCATACCACCCTCTCTTTCCCAATAATCGATTGACCAAGCGCCTGAAACGCTTCCTCGACGCCTTCGCCGGTTCTGGCGCTGGTGAAGAATATCTGAGCGTCGAGCGCAGCGGCCATTTCGTCGAGTTGCGCGTCTGACACAGCACGTTCGCTCCGCAGGTCGATTTTATTCGCCATCATGATCAGCGGAGCATCCGGGTTGACGACCCGAAACTCTGCGGCATATCGCGTGAGCGACGTTGCCGTTTCAGGGCGAGTCACATCGCATACCAGGGCTGCCCCGCGTGAGCCTCGATAATACGACCGCACAACCGTGGTAAAAGGTTCGCTACCTGCCGTATCCCAGATAAGCAGGGTCAGCGTTGCTGAGTCCGGCATCTGGAGCGTTTTGCGACTGACACGGATACCGATGGTGCTGAGATACGACTCGCTGAAGCGGCTTTCGGTAAACCGGCGAACGAGGCTGGTCTTTCCGACAGCAAAGTCCCCGATCAGGCATACTTTTGCGATCTGGTTCATAAGCAATGGGAGATGGTTATATAAGGCGAACTCCAATGGTCGTTTCCAGCCCTCA
>DAOTWI010000346.1:0-3746 GCA_034436075.1 Roseiflexus sp. | reverse complement strand
GTGGGCTGGGGCGCGCGGGCTGGCGCAGGTGATGCCCGCCACCGGGCAGGGGATTGCGCAGGCGCTGGGAGTGCGCGGCTTCCGCGAGATCGACCTCTACCGGCCCGATCTGAGCGTGCGCTTCGGCGCGTTCTACATCAGCCGCCAGCTTGCGGCGATGAACGGCAGCCTGGAAGGGGCGCTTGCGGCATACAACGGCGGACCCGGCAACGCACGGCGCTGGTCGGGAGGCGCGCCGATTACCGACCCGGACCTCTTCGCTGAGCGGATCGACTTCTCCGAGACCAGAAATTATGTCAAATCGGTGATTGCCCAGTACGACGTATACCGGCGGCTCTACCGCTGGGGCGGGGAATGATCACAGGACCAGCCGGCGCTCACGCACCAGGCGCTGCTTGGTCTTCTTGAACAGATCGTCGTAGCTCAGGCGACCCATCGTAATCTCGTACTTGTACGCCTGCAACATCTTGTGGATCTCGGCGTCGAGCAGTTCTTCGACCATCAGTTCATCGGTCATGATCTGCTGCACTGCCAGGCGCAACTGGCTGTCGTCGCCACGAAACATAACGCCGTCCACTTCCGCCAGGTGATCGACGAGCGCCGCCGCCAGTTGCTCGACTTTGGCGGGTGAAAGTTTCATGGGCGCCTCCTTTCTTTGTTGGGCGGATCTCAGACCCGCCACGACGGCGTTTCTCCTGGTATCATACCAGATCTGATACCGTGTGTTATCCTCCATATCAGGAGACCATCACATGTTCACGCTCAAGCCGGAACTCCGCGAAAACGAAGCAGTCCAGGGCGAATACGGCGCAACCGTGTACCGGGTCCGGGGCGCTCTGTCATCCGGCGGCTCGAACGTCCGTTTGTGGTTGACCAACCAGCGCATCATCCTGAGAGCGGCATTGGGTCCCCAGCGAACGCTGCCCCTCTACGCCATCACGAGCATCCGGGAAGAAAAAGTCGGCTGGTACGACATGATCCGCCTCGAATTCACCGGTGAACACCTCGAATGGCTGACCGTCGAAAATCAACCCCAATTTCTGCAAACCCTGCGGGCGATGCAGGCGCAGGCGCCTGTAATCCCGGAAGGCATTTCAACCGCGACGGTCAGCCCCGCAATTCCTGCCCTGTTTGGCGGCAGTATGCTCCTGTTTGCCGTCATTGCGGCGTGCGTCCTGATCGGGGCATGTCTCTTCATCGTCGTCTTCGGCGGGCTCTGGTTTATTGCACAAACTCCCCAGTGAGCGAGAAGAAGCTCTCGGTTGATCCCATCCCCTACCACCGTCCCGCCAAAATGTCTCGCATCGCATATAATAGAATGGATCGTCGGAGCGACAAGGGAAGGTATGAACAGCGTCACCTCGGTCAACGGCGTGCCGGTCCGGCTTCCTGCGGAGCGCTGGTTTCATATTGTCGAGAACCATGACGAACTGGCCGCTAATATGATGCCGTCCTGGAAACCGTCGCTGATCCTGATCTGATCGTTCCAGGCTATCGTGGATCGCTGGCGGCAGTTCGCAACTACGGACGCCGACGCTATCTGTATGTAATCTATCGCGAAGTCACGTCCGATAATGGTTTTATTGTCACAGCGTACTTCAGTTCGAAAGTCGATCGAAAGAAAGCAGTATGGAAGCGACCTTAACGCCACAGATGATGCAGTCGATCACGCGCGCCGTCCCGCTGCTGCTGGCATTTCCGGTCCAGCGCTTTTGGGTCGACTATGATGCAGATGCGGATGTGCTCTACATCAGCTTTCAGCGCCCGCAACAGGCGACTGAGACTGAAATGACCGATGAGGGCATTCTGGTGCGCTACCGTGGCAAAGAGCTTGTCGGCATCACCATTCTCGACGCCTCGACGCGCCATTGATACGCATCATCTCGCCCGATGAGATGAATGACTACATCTAGACCGTGATCGCTGCACCGATGACTACGAAAGCGCGCGCATATCCGTCACGAGTAGCGACGCGCTTTGAAGGAAAAGACGCTCAAATTGTGCTGGATCAGATACGTACGGTCGATAAACGCCGGCTGGTGAAGCACCTGGGGCGTATCGCACCGGCAACGCAAACAAAAGTGCTGGCGGTCCTGGCTGAGATTTTTGCTGAATAACGAACAACATCCTGGCGGGGATCGCGCTGGCAGCCGATCTCCCCTGGACGCTGGCGCTCCTCCTTCCGGCACTGATCGCCTGCCGCTACGTCCTGAGAGCGCCGGAGATAGGCGTGGCGCTCCCGCATTACTTCGCCGCTGCTGGCATCGACGGCGGCGCTTCACCGGTGCGCAGCAGCCGGATGGCATAAAAGATCTGGTTGTCGGCGCAGGTCGTCGCCCCCGGCGGCGGCTGGCGGTCGCCGACGCACAGGGTTTGCGTCGCAGGGTCTTCGGCGTAGGGAATGACATACTGCGGCGTGATGCCGACTTTGTCGATCGCGGTGCGCGCCGGAGTAAGCCAGTGCGCGAAAGTGATGCGCGTGCTGCTGCCGTCGCTCAGGTTGTAGATGTTCTGCACCGACCCTTTGCCGAACGTTTTCTCGCCGATCAGGGTCACGTTCGGGCGGCTGTCGCGCAGCGCACCGGCGACGATCTCGCTCGCGCTGGCGGAACCGCCGTTGACCAGCACCACAATCGGCGCGTCAAAGGCGCGAATGTCGCCGCCAACCGTGCGGATTTCGGTGATTTCCCCTTTGCTGTTCTCTTCGTAGAGCGCCACGCCAGTGTAGAGCCGCCCCAACACGGCGCGCGCCTGGTCGAGGAAGCCGCCAGGATTGTTGCGCAGGTCGAGGACAATGCCGTTCGGCGCTTGCGGCAACAATTCGCGGAGCGCCTGGTCGAATTCCGGGACGGTGTTGGCTTTGAACTCGATGATGCGGATGTAGGCGATGCCGCCATCGACCAGTTGGGCTTCGACGCTCGGCACCACAATATCGGCGCGCGTCAACGTTATGTCGAATACTTCGTCTCCCCGCCGGATGGTCAGGCGCACCTGCGTCCCTTCCTGTCCGCGGATTTTCGACGCCACCTTCACCGCTGCTTCGTTGACGTTGAGACCGGCGATCATTGGCGCGACCGGTTCGCCGTCAATCGCCACGATTTCGTCATCCTGCTTGAGACCGGCGGCGTCGGCGGGCGCGCCTTTGATCGGCTTGTAGAGAAATGCGCGCCCGTCGGTGATCCGCAGGTATGTGCCAATGCCACCCATCCGCCCCTGCATATGCTCGTTCGTCTGTGATGCCAGCTCCGGTTCCTGGTAGACGGTGTACGGGTCGTCGAGCGATGCCAGCATGCCGGTGATCGCGCCGCGGATCATGCGGGTGTGATTGATTTTATCGCGCTGGTAGAACTCGGTTTCGACCAGGTTCCATACTTCCCAGAAGACGCGGAACTGCTGCCGCAACGATGGCGGCGTCTCCTGGTTGGCGACCAACCCCGGACCGATGGCTGGAATCAGGCGTGTGAGCGAGATGCTGTCGGCAAAGATAGTCGCACTGACCCAACCGCCAGCGAATCCCGCCAGCAGGAGCACAAACGCAGCGGCAAGACGGCGAAGGAACCGGAAACGGGTTGGCATGGCGAAACTCCTGGGATGGATGATGGATTGCGCCACTGCGTAGCGCGTGATAGGACACCGATTTGCACGGATCGGGACGGATTTTGACGGATGACAGTATGTCTCCTGGCGCCTGCGCCTGAATATGGTCCGATGCGCTGCGGCAGGCGCCGGCTTCGACAGGCTCAGCC
>DAOTWI010000345.1:0-6272 GCA_034436075.1 Roseiflexus sp. | reverse complement strand
GGGTGCTGCTGTTGGTGCAACCACTGCCGGTTGCGCGGCTTCCACAAGCGCCGTCGGCGGCTCCGTTGCGGGCGCCGGCGTCAGTGTCGCAGTGGGCGTCGCAGTGGGCGCTTCGGTTGGCGCAACGGTTGCTGTGTTCGTCGGCAACACCTGCGCCTGCGCCGCATTGACCACGTCGACCGTTACGATATTCGAGTAGAGCGGGATGGCGAGACCGGCGAAGGTCAATTCCGCCTGCGCAACGATCCGTGTTCCGGCAGGCACGTTCGGTTTGATCCTGGTCTGGACGATCACCTCAAACCCCTGACCGGCAGGCAACTCAGCGATGCCCAGTGAGACGCGGTTATCAGTGCGCGATGGATCGCCCGGAGTGAACGCGCCCGGCGTGTTGCGGTCGATCGGACCGGCGGACAGCGCAGTGATTTCGAGATTGGCAGGCAAGACGCTACGGAGCGCCAGATCACGCAGGGCGTTGGTTGGATGCGTATTGCGCACGGCGATCACATACGTCACAGCATCACCGGGGAAGGCGCTGCCCCAGTTGCTCGCCATGCGGAAGAAAATCGCATCCGTGGAAGCGATTGTCGTTGGCGACGCCGCTGGCGTTGCAGTACGCGCGCCACTCGCACCAGCGGGTCGAGTCGGGCGCGGCTGTTGCGGCGCTGTTGTCGCTGGCGCAACCGGCGCAGGCGTTGGCGGCAGGATCAGGTCGATAACGGGCAGCGGCGGAGCGCCTTCGGAAGGACTGCCTCCTGTTGCACCGCCGTCTCCGCCGGAAGGCGGCGGCGGGGGTGGTGGCGGCAACGATGGCGTTTGGGTTGGAACACCGGGAGTTACACCAGGCGGCGTCGGTGTCGCTGGCGGCGCCGTTGGGCGATTGGGGTCGGGCGACGGGGTCGGAGGAACGACGTCCCCTCCGGGGATGCGCACGGTCACCGGATCGGAGGCTGCCGTAAAACCGCGGGAGTCCTGCGCTGCCGCTTGATTGGAAATGATGGTCTCGGACTGAACGCCGGGACGCACGCGGACATTGATATTGATCGAGACCGGCTGATTGACGATCGCAGTGACAGTACACACGACAGTATTGCCGCTCATCTGGCATGATCCATTCGAAGCGCTTGTGCCCGTCACCTCCAGTTGCGCATTGATTGGATCGCGCACCTCGATCTGGATCGGAACCGACGAATTCGTACCGACTGCCAGCGAATAGGTGAATTCCTGCCCTGGCGAGGCAAACTGCACCGACGCCGACTTCGAGAGGGTCAGCGGCGGTACGCCCAGCACCGGCGTCGGGCTGGGTCCAGGCGTAAACGTAGGAGTTGATGTTCTGGTTGGCGAGAACGTCGGGATTGGCGTAGGGGTCGTCCCTGAATCGCTGGTTGGAGTTGGCGTATTCGTTGCCACCGGCGTCTGAACACCCGATGTTGCGGTTGGTGTATTGCTCGGAGTTGGGGTATTCACAGAGGTCGGGCTGCTTGTCGGGCTAGGACCAGCCGTTGGGCTTGGTTCAGGAGTTTCAGTGGCACGCGCCTGCGGCTCTGTAACCGGCGCCTCGGTTGGACTACTGGCAGGCGCCTCGGTGGGGCTACTGGCAGGCGCCTCGGCGGGACTACTGGCAGGAGTCTCCGTCGGCGCTTCCTGTGCGCGTGGAGCGGCTGGCGCAAAGGCGGGATACACCCAGCGATAGACTTCCACATACAGCGGGAAGATTATCAGCGCCACACTCAATACAATGAGCAGCAATTCATAGAACGTCCAGCGCGCCGGCGCGCGCCCGGAACGCGGTGAACGATGACGGTCAGGGAGACGCTGCATAGTGACGTTCCTCCTTGCGATCCAGGCGTTGCGCTAGTCGCCGTTCAGCGGCTGCACGCCAACCAGATCGCCAATGACAATCAGGCGCTGGGTGTCCCAGTTGGTGCAGGTGATCAGGGTTATGGTCGGCGTTGGCGTTGGATCGAGCACATGAACTTCTGTGGGCCAGACATTGCGCATGTCACGAACCCGATACTGATAGCGCCACGCGCCCGCATCGACGAAGATATCCGCTCCCGGACTCAGGCGCCCCAGGTCGCGAAAGACGGCGCCACGCAGACCGGCATGCCCTGCGAGCGCCATGTTTCCCGGATCGCCGGGCAACCCCGTCCCGTCCAGATAACCGGCGGCATAATCAGCGACCTGCCACGCGCCATCGACAACGAAGACTTCAACCACCGGCGTATCGAGACCAAGGGCTGGAATGATCAGGCGACGAGGCAACGATGCACCCTGCTCTTCCACCGCCTCCACTGGCGAACGCGGCGCGAGAAATCCTTCGGCGGGCGGCGGTTGCTGCATATCCGGCGTTGTAAATGGAAGCGGCACAATGCGTTCAGCCGCTCCCGGCGCCGGCGGACGCACAACCGCCGTTGCGTGCAGGGCGGCTTCCACCGGCGGCGCGTGGCGTGTTGCCTGTTGCACGTGCCACCAGTCGCGCACCGGTCCGTCCACAACCCACCAGGCAAAGATCAGCACCGCCGCAATGCCAAACAGGCGTTCTGCATAATGGAGCCAGTGATCGAGCCAGGTGCGAAAGCGATATCCGTTGAGCGCCTGATGACGATGCTCTTCCAGGGAACGCAACGGTGTCGGCTTCTTCCATGATCTGGTTGGCGTCAGCGGCGTACTGATCAGCGTTTCAAGAAATGTGTCGTCGTCTGATTGCGTGGTCATGGACTGGCGAGATTGCTGTGCAGATAGCATCGAGTAACGATCCGCACCATTCCGTATCCTTTGAATGATTATACGCTATGCATGGCAGTTGTGCAATAGGAATATGCGAATCTGCCCTATGCTATCGTCTGGCATATTCTTGAGGTGTAAAGTGATTCGTTAAGTTATGCATCAGGGTTTCGTTCCGATATAATGATTGTGAAAGGAGGAATCCGACATGCAGCACAATAAGGCGCCATCAGGCGACATATCCGCAGAAGAGGTCGTTGCAGCAGCGCAAGCGGTGATCGCTGCACGATCCAAAGCGGCGCCTGCACAACGCGCGATGGAGGAGCGCCGTTGGCGCATCTTTTTTCTTATCACACTGATTGCGCTCGTCATCGCAATGCTCGCGGCGCCGGCGCCAACGCTGGAAAAGACATTAATCCTGGCGCTGAGCGGAGTGTGCGCACAGCAACACAACCTGTTCGTTGGCGGTATTCAACTGCCGCTCTGCGCGCGCGACACCGGGATGTACCTCAGTTTGCTGGCGACGCTCAGCGTGCTGACGCTCCGCGGTCGGGGAAAGGCTGGCGGGCTTCCGCCGCTGCCAATTCTGGCAACCCTGGTCGGGCTTGTGCTGGTCATGGCGGTCGATGGGGTCAATTCGACCATCAACGAAATCGGGATGACGCCGTGGTATGAGCCGCGCAACGACCTGCGCGCCGCGACGGGCATGGGGGCTGGCGTGGGACTGGCAGTGTTGATCGTGCTGCTCTTCAATCGCTCGCTGCGGCGCGATGTTGATGAAACGCTGCCGGTGTTGGGGCAATGGCGCGAACTGGGGCTGATCCTCTTGATCAACGCCGTTCTGCTCGCCGCAATCCTGCTCGACATCGGATTCCTGGCGTGGCCCCTGGCGCTGCTCGACCTCATTGGGGTGAGCGGGACGCTGTTCGTGACGGCGCTGACCGCAATCGCGGCCCTGATGAACTACGATGGGACGATCACTCGCCTGACGCACCTGGCGCGACTGGCGACCTTCGCGCTGATCCTGACCGGCGCGTTTCTGGCGGGTATGGCGTGGCTTCGCGCCACATTCATCGGCGCCTGAACGCCGGGCGCACAGGGGGGTTATGGCGTCGCATGCGAAGCGCGCAGCATGCGAGCGCGCCAGCGCGCAAGATCCGCCAGCCGCCCAAACGACTCGTGGAGCCCCGCATCATGCGCCAGGCGCGCCTGGCGTTCCACAATCTCCTCAGCCAGTTGTTCAAGCGCATCTGCATCGTCTACGGCGTCTTTGTAGCGCGCCATGAAGGCGTAGAAGCCGCCGTGCGCCGGATTGCAGACGCGCAGATCGTACCGCCGATTGACCGCCTGTTCGTGAAGCCGCCACAAGTCGTCATCGGATGGCGCCGATGCGTGCGGCGCCTGTGAAGATGATTTTCGCCAGAACATTGCGCTCCTCCCGCACATATGATGCCCAGGGCGCTGTACTGGTTACCTGCTCTTGACAACCCCTGCAATTTCGGTATAATCCTTCATAGGATTTAGGAAATACTAAATCATTTTTTTGGAGTATTGAATATGAAGAAACCGGCGTGGCACTCCGGGGCGCTGGTTTTGATGCTGGCGCTGGTTGCGTGTGCGCCGTCCACATTGCACGACAGCAATCCTTCGGACCGCCCCATCCGCATCGTGGCGACAACCGGCATGGTCGGCGATCTGGTGCAGCACATTGGCGGCGAGCGCGTTCGTGTGGATACCCTGATGGGTCCAGGGGTCGATCCCCATCTGTACAAAGCGAGCGCTGGCGACGTGATCCGTTTGCAGGAAGCGGACATCATCTTCTACAACGGGCTGCACCTCGAAGCGGCAATGGGCGAAGTGCTCGAACGCATGCAGGGACGGGTCCGAGCAATTGCGGTAACGGCTGGCATTCCGCGTGAGGCGCTATTGCCATCGGATGAGTACGAAAACCTGTACGATCCGCATGTCTGGTTCGATGTGACCCTGTGGAAGCAGGCAGCAGCGCATGTCTGCAACGCGCTGATCGACCTTGATCCCTCCAGTGCGCCCATCTATCGCGCGAATACCGACGCCTATCTGCGCCAGCTCGACGAGTTGCACGCCTATGTCCTGGAGCAGGCGGCCGCCATTCCCGCAGAACAGCGGGTGCTGATCACGGCGCACGACGCCTTCCGCTACTTTGGTCGCGCCTACGGGTTCGAGGTGCGCGGGTTGCAGGGCATCAGCACAACAACCGAAGCAGGCGCGGCTGATGTGCAGGCGCTGGCTGAGTTTATCGTTGCGCGCCGCATTCCTGCGATCTTCATCGAGACTTCCGTGCCGCAGCGCACCGTCGAGGCGGTGCAGGCAGCCGTGCGTTCACGCGGGTTCGAGGTGACGATCGGCGGGGAGCTCTTCTCCGACGCGCTCGGTGCGCCCGATGCGCCAGAAGGAACCTACATCGGCATGGTGCGCCACAATATCGACACGATGGTCAGCGCGTTGCGGGGCGCTGCCATAAGATAAGAGGCGAGCAGCGGGAAACGCCCCCCTGCCCCCCGCAAGCGGGGGGGTGGGGAGGCGCGCCCGGAAAAGGAATCTCATATGACCAACGAACAACCTGCAATCCAGGTGACTGATCTGACCGTCGCATACCGCGATACGCCGGTGCTGTGGGACATCGACCTGATTGTGCCCGGCGGCGTGTTGATGGGGATCATCGGTCCAAATGGCGCTGGCAAGACGACGCTGATCAAGACGATCCTGGGTCTCATTCGTCCGGCTGCCGGGCAGGTGCTGATCTACGGCAAACCCTATGCGGAACAGCGCCGGCTGGTGGCATATGTGCCGCAGCGCAGCAGCGTTGACTGGGATTTTCCCGCCAGCGTGCTTGATGTGGTGATGATGGGACGGTATGGCGCGCTTGGATGGTTTCGCCGACCAGGGAAGTGCGAACGCGAACTGGCGCTCGAAGCGCTGACCCGTGTCGGCATGCAGGAATTCGCCCATCGCCAGATCAGCCAGCTGTCTGGCGGGCAGCAGCAGCGCGTCTTTCTGGCGCGCGCGCTGGTGCAGGACGCACAGGTGTATTTCATGGACGAACCGTTTCAGGGGGTCGATGCGACCACAGAACGGACAATCGTCGGATTGCTGCAGGACCTGCGCACTGCCGGGAAAACAGTTGTCGTGGTGCACCACGATTTGCAGACGGTTGCCGACTACTTCGACTGGGTCGCGCTGCTCAATGTGCGGCTGGTCGCCAGCGGTCCGGTCGCGGAGGCGTTTACCGAAGCCGCCCTGCGCGCCGCCTATGGCGGACGGATTGCATTTCTCGAAGGACCGTCTCCTGGCGCAGTCGCCGGTGAGCCAGGCGCCAGGATTGTCGTTTCACCTTGAGAGAACCGTCTGCTCAGTGACAGGACTTACGCGGTGGCGCGTTTTCTGGCTTCGCCAGAGCCTGCGGCAGCGTGGCGCTGCGGAGAGACAAGTGACGAGTTTAGTTCTCGGTTCTCCGTTCTCGGTTCTCCGTTCTCGGTTCTCCGTTCTCGGTTCTCCGTTCTCGGTTCTCC
>DAOTWI010000344.1:0-3740 GCA_034436075.1 Roseiflexus sp. | reverse complement strand
GGGGCGCGCGCTTCTGGAGAGCGCCCGCCGCGATCTTTCCGCCTTCGGCGCGCTCGCTGAGGTGCGCGCGCTTGCTCTGTGAGAATGGATCACGCCGATCCAAATCCCTCTGTGCCGCCTCAAGTGGCGTATTCGCGTCCTTCCCCTCTCATCTCATAGGAAGATCAATCAGACATTGAATAATCTTGCCCGCGTTGACTATCTCGCGGTTGGCGTTGGCTGAGCCTGTCGAAGCCAGCGCCAACTGCTCCAAAGGTGCAGGCTCGATATCATACTCCAGATGACGCTCCGTTGACGCCGGATATCGGTGGAATGATGCACGGTTGACGCTAACGATGACGGCGCAGTGACGTTCGCCCTCTATAGTACTTTCAGCATGTTCTGCATCAAGCGTTGTCTACGGATATGAGGTTCTGGCGTGGTGTCTCGCCGTCGCACTGCAAGCCTGGCGCTGATCGAGTCGCTGACTGCTGAACGCGATGCGCTCGCTCAGGAAGTTGCGGCGCTCCGCGAACGTGAACGCTGCTGCCAGGACGAAGTGTTGCATTTGCGAACTCTCCTCGATGAACAGCGCTGGCAACGCTGGCAGATCTACGAGGCGTTGATCGAAGGAACGCCAGACGGCGTGGTGATCACGACCATCGACGGCGTGATTACGTATGCGAACAGGGCGTTTCAGATGATGACCGAACGCGGCGCTGAGGTGATCGGGATGCACCTGAACGACATGATCGCGCCAGATGAGCGCCATTTCGTCTCTGCGGTAGTGCAACGACTGTTGCAGGAAGGAACCTGGCAGGGCAGTCGCACCTATCTGCGGCGCAATGGAAGCACATTCGAGGCGAACATTTCGTTGATGCTCATCCGGGATAGCAATGGGCAACCGCAGTTGCGCGCCGCGATCATTCGTGATCTGACCCGCCAGCGCCGATTGGAACAGGAGCAACTGCTCTTGCAGCAACAGGTGATTGCCAATCAGCAGAGCCTGCTGCGCGATCTGAGCGCACCGGTGCTGCGGCTCTCGCCAGGGGTGATTATGGCGCCGATCACTGGCGGTATCGATAACCATCGGGCGGATGAAATCGTTGATGCGGTATTGACGCACATCGCGCGCCATCCTGCGCAGGCGGCAATCGTCGATATCAGCGCCCAAAACGATGTTCAGAACGGGATCGCGCGCCTGCTCCTGCGCCTGAGCCAGGCGCTCAGGTTGATCGGCGTTCAGGTTGTGATTACTGGCGTGCAACCGCCCCACGCAGACGCGCTGGCGTCGCTGGGCATGCCACAGCCAGGCGTCTCGCTCCATGCCACGTTGCAGGAGGGGGTGGGGGTTGTGCTGCGGCAGCCGTAACCGGAACAGTCGCGCGGAGTTGTGTTCACAGGTACTGATTATGAAGGATCACAAGGAGGAACGCATGGCACATCTGATCAGCGGGTTGCACCATCTGACATCGTGCGTCGCTGGTGCGCAGGAGGACATTGATTTCTTCACCAAAATCATTGGCCAGCGCATGGTCAAACAGACGGTGCTGTTCGATGGAACGCTCCCGATTTACCACCTGTACTACGGCAATGCCAATGCCGAGCCCGGCAGCATTATGACGACGTTCCCGTTCAAGCAGGCGGGCATCTACGCGCGCAAGGGCAGTGGGCAGGTGAAAGTCACCGGCTACAGCGTGCCGGTCGCATCGCTTGGTTTCTGGCTTGAGCGGTTCGAGCAGTATGGCGTGCCGCACGATCCGATTGCGGAGCGCTTCGGGCAGAAGTATCTGCGCTTCTCCCATCCGTCAGGGCTGGAGTTCGAGATGATTGGGGACGATAACGACGATCGGGCGCCGTGGTCTACCGACGAGGTTCCGGCTGAGGTTGGCGTGCGCGGGTTGCATACGATCACGCTCTCGCTCCGCGAAACGTTCGAGTCGGAGCGCTTCATGATCGAGGGGCTGGGCTTCCGCAAGACTGGACAGGAAGGCGCCTATACGCGCTTCGAGATCGGCAAAGGCGGCGCGGGGTGCATGATCGATTTCCTGCACGAGCCGGATGTGCCTGCCGGCAGCTGGACGTTCGGCGTCGGCACGGTGCATCACGTCGCATTCGCGGTGCGCAACGACGAGGAACAGGCGAAAGTCAAGGCGTTTCTCGAAGGTCTGGGGTACACCGACGTTTCAGAGTCGAAGGATCGCAACTACTTCCACTCGATCTATGTGCGCATGCCCGGCGGCGTGCTGTTTGAAATCGCAACCACCGACATCGGGTTTGCGACAGATGAGCCAGCCGATCAACTCGGCAAGAAGTTGCTGTTGCCGCCCTGGTTCGAGCATCGCCGCGAGGAGATCATTTCGGCGCTTGAGCCAATTTCTGTGCCGTAAGCGTTGGTGATGGACCGGGACTCATGAATGTTCATCTTGCCCAACCGGTTCTGACCGCAGGTGCGCCTCTGGATCGCTGCCGGGCTGCGGCGATCCTGATCCATGGTCGAGGGGGCGCGCCAGATCAGATGATTGCGCTTGCCAGGACCTTTGATGCACCGGGAGTGGCGTATCTTGCGCCCGCCGCCGCCTTTCAGTCGTGGTATCCCTACCGGTTCATCGAGCCGGTCGAGCGCAATCAACCCTACCTGGACGATGCGCTCGAAGCGTATCACGTGCGGGTGCAGGACGTGCTGGCGCACGGCATTCCTCTGCATCGGCTGGTACTGATCGGATTTTCGCAGGGCGCCTGCCTGACTGCCGAGTATGCCGTGCGGCATGCAGCGCGCTACGGCGGCATCGTGATCTTCACAGGCGGGTTGATCGGACCGGAAGGGACGGTGTGGAACTATCCAGGCAATTTTGATGGCACGCCGGTCGTGATCGGCGGCGCCGAACAGGATGCCTGGGTGCCGTTCTGGCGGGCGCGTGAAAGCGTTGAGGTGTTTCGCGGGATGGGTGCGCGGGTTGAGACGCATTTCTATCCAGGATCGAGCCATGAGGTCAGCGCCAGAGAACTCGCCGCTGCACGAGCGATCCTGCGCGCAGTGACGGAAGAGGCGGAAGCATGATGCAGTTCATTCACGAGAGCATGCCGGTGCGCGTAGTGTTTGGCGCAGGCAGCATCGCTCACCTGGCGGACGAAGCGGCGCGCCTGGGTCTGCAACGGGCGCTGGCGATTTCAACGCCGCGCAAGTATTCCCTTGCCGGACGAGTCGTTGAGGCGCTCGGTGATCGGGCGGCAGGCGTGTATGCCCATGCTGCGATGCATGTGCCGTTGGCGACGGCTGAAGCGGCGCGCGCAGAGGCGGCGCGCCTGGGATGCGACGGCTATGTCGCCATTGGCGGCGGCTCGACGATCGGATTGGCGAAAGCCATCGCACTCGAAAGCGGGTTGCCGATCATCGCCATTCCAACCACGTACTCTGGATCAGAAATGACCGCGATCTGGGGGTTGACGGCGGAGGGGGAGAAACGCACCGGACGCAGTGAGCGAGTGCGGCCGCGGGTGGTGATCTACGACCCGGAACTGACGCTCAGCCTGCCCCCGGCTATCGCCGGACCGAGCGGCATCAATGCGCTGGCGCATTGTGTCGAGGCGTTGTACGCCGTCGATGCCAGCCCGATCACGAAGCTGATGGCGGAGGAAGGGATTCGCGCATTGAGCCGCAGCCTGCCGCTTGTGGCGCGCGAGCCGGAGAATCTGGAAGGGCGCTCCCTGGCGCTGTACGGCGCGTGGCTGGCTGGCGCTGCGCTTGGCGCGGCAACGCC
>DAOTWI010000343.1:0-2948 GCA_034436075.1 Roseiflexus sp. | reverse complement strand
CTCCCGACCCTGCGCGCGCTGGCGCGCCGATCAGCGTGCGTCTATTCGCGCTCGATGTGCGGAGCGCCTCGCGCGCGCCATAGCCCGGCATTGCAGCATGATGCGCTGGCATCGGCAGTGGGATGCTGATGCGTCCCTGTCCCTCTGCTTGCGGGGGGGCAGGGCTCACAGGTGTAGATTTTTCTGACAAACCCTTACGTTGCATCACCTGTTTTTGGTCATCAGAATGCCTCAAATCCCCCTCTCCAGCAGAGCTAGAGAGGGGAGCGGGGGGGTGAGGAAGAAAAAGGCATCGGGGCGCGACAAACGCCCCTTGTCCTCCAAAAACTCTACACTTGCGAGGGGGTCAGGGGGGCGCCTGGCAATTCATGCCTGCATCCCGCACAATGATGCAGGTTGCATTTTTCTGGCATTCGTTTACACTTATCGCCTGGGGAGAACGATGTCTCACGATGCAGAGGACTGCTATCCGAAGTCTCAGGAGTTGCTCCATGTCGCCAACAGACGATCAAACCGCTGAAATCGAACAGTTGCGCCGCCGCGTCGCCGAACTCGAAGCGCTGCTGGAGCAGCGGCGACAAAACGATGAGATCACCGAACGCCTGAGCGCGATTGTCGAAAATACGCTGGATGTTATCAGCACGGCTGATGCAGAAGGGCGGGTTGTGTACATCAATCAGGCGGGACGACGTCTGCTTGGCGCGCTCTCTGATCCATCGCCGCGTGAACAGCGCATCTCGCAATTCCACCCGGACTGGGCGGCGAACCTGATCCTCAACGAAGCCTTGCCGCACGCAGCCCGCGAAGGGTACTGGAGCGGCGAAACCGCCGTCTTCGATGCGCAGGGCAGGGAGCGACCGGTTGCGCAGGTCATTATTGCGCACAAGAATGCTGCGGGTGAAGTGACGCACTTCTCGACGGTGCTGCGCGACATCAGTGAGAGCAAACAGGTCGAAGCGACGCTGCGTGAAAGCGAGCAGCGCCTGCTCCGCTTCCTCGATGCGCTGCCATTCGGAGTCTTCGTTGTCGAACCTGATGGGCGCCCCGTCTACGCCAATCGCAGTGCAACCGAACTGCTGGGCAAAGGCATTATGCCGGACGCCACCGCCGACCAACTTGCTGCGGTCTATCACGCTTTCGTTGCCGGAACCGATCAACTCTATCCCACTGAGCGCATGCCGCTGGTGCGCGCACTGCATGGTGAGACATCATCGGTCGATGATATGGAGGTCGAGCGCCCTGATGGTCGTATTCTGATCGAGATCTACGGCGCGCCGATTCGTGATGCTGAGGGACGCATCGCCTACGGTATGGTCTCGTTTACCGACATTACGGTGCGGCGGCGCGCCGAGGAAGCCATCCGCGAGCGCGCTCTGCAACAACAGATCATCGAAGCACAACAGGCGGCGCTGCGTGAACTGAGCACGCCGCTGATGCCGATTGCGGAGGGCGTGGTCGTCATGCCGATCATTGGCTCGATCGACAGCCGCCGCGCCCAGCAGATCATGGAGACGCTCCTGGAGGGCATCGCCGTCCACAGCGCCGACATTGCCATCCTCGACATCACCGGCGTCCGCGTGGTCGATACGCAGGTCGCCGGGGCGCTCATCCGTGCGGCGCAGGCGGCGCGCATGCTCGGTGCGCGCGTCGTGCTCAGCGGGATCAGCGCCGAAATCGCCCAAACGCTCGTGCATATCGGGGCGGAGATGCGCGAAATGGTCGCGCTGCGCAGTTTGCAGCAGGGCATTGCCTATGCGCTCGAACAGCGCAGGTCGCTTTGATCGCGCATGGCTACCGCTTCCCCCACCGCACGGTGTACAGGTCTGTTCCTTTCAGCAGTTCGATGCCAGGTGACCCATCGGTGGGCAGCCAGATCAGGCGAACCGCCGATGGGTCGCTGCTCTCGAAGATCACCGCGCCTGATCCGTCCGGCGCCCACAAGGCATTGTACAACTCGTAGGCATCGCTGCGCAGCGCCGCGGATGTTCCGCCGGTCAACGGCACGCTGCTCATAGTGTATGACAGCACAGGAAACTCGGACGTATCAGCAGCAGGCGAGTAGACCGGGTTCTCACCTGGCGCCGTCGCAACAAACGCATACAACCGGTCGATTGCGAAGAATGGCATGCTCAACAGAACATTTGCCGGCTCGATGGGCACAGCGGTTGCCGCGCCGCTGCTGGCATCGCCGCGCCAGATGCCCGGTTCGTTGAACCAGTTCCCCGGATTGGCGACGCTGAAGTAAACCGCTTTGCTATCGAACGTCCAGGCGGCGGCAGTGCAGGCGGCGACCAGATCGGGCGCAGGCGCCTTTAGATAGACGATCGCGCCGCTGGCGACATCGACAATGGCCAGTTCACACATTTCGACCGAAAGTGAGAAGGCGTTCACCAGCAGTTTCGTGCCATCCGGCGACCAGGAAACCGCCTCGAAGCCGCGTCCATCGCCACGTTCGACCGTGAGATCGGTCACTGGCTCGTTCGCCAGGATGAGACGCGGTTCGCCGCCAGCGACCGGCATCAGGTAGAGGCCTGGCGTGTGCTTTCCTGGACGTTCAAAGTCCTCGAAGATATGCATTGCTATCGTCGTGCCATCCGGTGAAATACGAGGCGCGCTAACAGGCAGAGTGTCGAGCAGAACCGTCCGATTGCCGCCGTCGGCATCTGTGCGCACCAGCACCGGCGGCGCGCCAACGCCCTGGACGATGTACACCAGGGTTCCATCCACGGGCGACGCATCGAACTGGACGATCGCCAGCGCATCTGGCGCAGGCGGCGCTTCGTTCGTGATCTGCCTGCGCGTCTCGCCGTCGCGCTCGATACGCACAATCTGCCCGGTATCCAGAATGTAGAGCGGCGCTGGCAGGATGGCATTCGCTGACGCCGGCATCGCAGTAGCCGGCGGGGTTGTCGGCGCAGGCGCGGCGGGCGGCGGTGTGGCATCAGGCG
>DAOTWI010000342.1:0-2368 GCA_034436075.1 Roseiflexus sp. | reverse complement strand
GCGGGGTGGAGGCGTTGCATTGCAACGCCTCCACTATATTAAACTCTAACAAAACATTAGCGCACACACTCTGCCCTTCTCGCTATCATGGAAAACAGAGTCACATGCAATGAGACACTCGTCACTGTTCTGAGAACACCGGAGCAAACGCTATGACCGCAGAAACCGAAGCCGCAATGCACGCACCCACGGCGGTGCCGTTTCGTGCGGAGGTGCGCCAGTTGCTCAATATTCTGGCGCATTCGCTCTACACTGATCGCGAAATCTTCCTGCGCGAACTGATCTCGAATGCGTCTGATGCGCTGCATCGCGTTCAGTTCGAGATGCTGACCAATCAACACGTGCGCGACCCCGACGCCCCGTTCGAGATTCGCATCAGCGTCGATAAGGACGCCAAAACGATTACGATCAGCGACACCGGCATCGGTATGACCCGCGAGGAACTGATCGAAAATCTGGGGACGATTGCGCACTCTGGGACGCGCGCGCTGATTGAAAACCTGGAAGCCGCGCAACGCTCGAATATCATCGGCCAGTTTGGCGTTGGTTTTTACTCCGCATTCGTGGTTGCCGACGAGGTGACGGTCATTTCACGTTCGTACCGACCCGACGCCGAAGCGGCGCTCTGGCGCTCGCAGGGGGGCGAGAGTTTTGTCGTCGATGCAGCCGAGCGTGAGCAGCGCGGCACGACGATAGTTCTCAAGTTGAAGGAAGAGGCGCACGAATTCGCCGATGAATGGCGGTTGCGGCAGATTGTGCGCCGCCACTCGAACTATGTCGCCTTCCCGATCTACATCGGCGACGAGCGCGTGAATGAGTCGACCGCGCTCTGGCGTCAGCCGCCGCGCAATGTCGAAGCAGCGCAGTACAACGAGTTCTACCGCCAGATGACCTTCGACTACGACGACCCGCTGGTGTGGGTTCACTTCTCATCGGAAGCGCCGCTTGACCTGCACGCCATCCTGTTCGTACCGGCGAAGCGTGAGCGCGGCTTGATCGAACGGCGGATGGAGGGGAAGATCCGCCTCTACTCGCGCAAGGTGCTCATTCAGGACGACGCGAAGGACGTTCTGCCGCCCTACTTCCGCTTCGTTGAAGGCGTGGTCGATAGTGAAGATCTGCCGCTCAACGTTTCGCGCGAAGGGGTGCAGCGCGACGGCGGTCCGAACCGTGATCCCATTGTGCAGCGTATCAAGAAGTCGCTGACCAACCGCCTGACGAAAGAACTGGTCGATCTGGCGGAGAAAGACCCGGCGAAGTACGCGACGTTCTGGCGCGAATTCAGCCCGTTCCTCAAGGAAGGCGTTGCAACCGATCCGCTGGCGCGCGACGATCTGTTGCCGCTGCTCCGCTTCCACACGACGAAATCAGGCGATCAACTGGCGTCGCTCGCCGACTACAAAGGGCGCATGATCGACGGGCAGAACGAGATCTACTACGTCGTCGCCGCCGACCTGGAGAGCGCGCGGCGCAGCCCGCACCTCGATGCGCTGAACGACCGCGGGATCGAGGCGCTCTTGCTGTACGACGTGATGGACAGTTTCATGCTCAACGGGTTGCGCGAGTATCAGGGGTTGAAACTGCGCAATGTGGACGACCCGAACCTCGCGCTGCCGGGTGAGGCGCCGGCGCCGAAGGCGTCGATCAGCGATGAGCAGTTCACCAGCCTGGTGAACGCCTTCAAGGAAACGCTGGGGGAACGGGTGACGACCGTGCGCGCCTCGAATGTGCTGCGCCACAACCCGTTGCGCCTGGTGTCGCCCGAGGATCAGCAGTACAACCGCGAGATGGCGCGCGTCCAGCGCATTCTCGACCGCGACTTCAAAGTGCCGCCGAAGATCGTCGAACTGAACCGCGGTCACCCGCTGATCGCCGATCTGGCGCGCCTGGCGGAGTCTGGCGGCGATGCGGGATTGGTGCGCAACCTGATCGAGCAGTTGTACGAGAATGCGTTGCTGCTCGAAGGATTGCACCCCAATCCCGCCGATATGGTCGGGCGCATTCAGGCGCTGATGGAGGCGGCAGCGCGCCGGTAGCCGCCGCCCTTGCGCTGTTGGGGCAGGTTTCAGACCTGCTCTCGCACCCGACGGTCAACCATCGTACTGATCGCGCGAAGGGCGTATACGAGCATCGCTCAATGTGCATAGACTCCGACTGGCAGCCCCGCGCTAGCGGGGCTTTGTGCGATCAGCGCGGGTGTTATAGTTTTTGAGAAATTAATCCGCTATCGCCCGGTCCAGCCCGCGCAGGCGGGCTTCGCTACCCATAGCCCGCGGCTTATGGAGTTTGAGAAAATAATCCGGTATTGCCCGATAGAGCCCGCGCAGGCGGGCTTCGCAACCGTAGCCTGCGGCTTCAGTCGCCGGGC
>DAOTWI010000341.1:0-16496 GCA_034436075.1 Roseiflexus sp. | reverse complement strand
CCCCTGCGTGGTTTCTGGATATGTCTGTATTGACCATTCGTGCCAGGCAGGCGACCGCGTGTGTGCGCAGTGATCGCGGTCTGCTGGTCCTTATCGCGCTGTTTGCGCTCCTGCTGCCGCTGGCGACGCCGCGGGTCTATGCGACCGATGAGGTGCAATACTACGTCTACCTGCGTTCATTGCGCTTTGATAGCGACCTCGACTTTGCCAATGATTACCGTCGCTTCGCGGAATTGAACCCACGCTCCGGGATTGAGGGGAGCCTGCTTCAGCCCAACCGCATTCGCCCGGCAACCGGGCTGTATGGCAACATTGCGCCGGTTGGCGCAGCAATCATGTGGGCGCCGTTCTTTCTGCTGGCGGATGCGTTCGTGCATCTTGCCAATCTGCTTGGCGCACGCATTCCAGCGGATGGGTTTTCCGCGCCGTATATCTACGCTGTCTGCTACGCCTCTGCGCTCTATGGGTTGCTGGGGGTGCTGCTTTCCTATCGCCTGGCGCGCCGCTTTGCGTCAGGCTTTGCAGCGACTCTCGCCAGTGTGACGATCTGGCTGGCATCACCACTGGTGTTCTACATGTACATTCAGATGCCGTTCGCGCATGCCACCGGTCTGTTCCTGACGGCGCTGTTCCTGACGATCTGGTATGAAACGCGGGAATGGGGGCGCAACGAGGCGGAAGCGGAACGAGAACGCGGATGGCGGGCATGGCTGGCGCTCGGGTTGGTCGGCGGGTTGATGACGATCACCCGCGAGCAATTGGGGCTGTTTCTGCTTGCGCCAGCCATCGAAGCGCTCTGGCGATATGCGCGTTTCTTTCACAAAAGGGGCGACTCGGCGAGTCGCCCCTACCAGGCGTTCGGACGGCTGGCGCTGCGCCATGCGTTGTTCGTTGCCACGTTTGCCGTGGCGCTCACGCCACAGCTCCTGGTCTATCAGATCCTCAACGGCGCGCCGCGACCGGCGGGTGAGGTGAGCGGCAAGTTGAACTGGTGCAGCCCGCATTTCATCGACACCCTGATCGACTTCGATCCGGCGCCGGATTTCTGGTGCCCTGGAGCGAGCGATTTTACCGCAACCTTTCCGCCATTCAGCCGGGGCGCGCTGGTCTGGAGCCCGGCGCTCGGTCTGGGGTTGATCGGGTTGGCATTGCTCTGGCGACGTGATCGTTTGCTGATGGTTGCGCTTGGAGCAGCGTTTCTGGCGCAGACCTGGATCAATGGCGCATTTGGCACGACCTGGCACCTGACTGGTGCGTTCGGCTTCCGGCGTCTGATTGAATGCACGCCGATCTTCGTCGTCGGGTTGGCGCTGTTGAATGATGCACTCATCAGACGAGTCGGCAGGTTTGGGGTTCTCGCGCTGGCGATTGTGCTGATCGGATGGAACTTCGGGTTGGTGCTGAATGCAACGATCTTCAACGCGGAGACGAACCTGCGCCGCGGCTTGACCTGGCCCGATGTGTGGCGCTGGCAGATGGAGGCGCCGCTGCGCGCGCTCCGGTTGATTGGCGATCTGCTGTTTCGCCGCTGCCGGTTCTTCGAGAATCAACCGTGTGAGTGAGGGGCGCGGGCGCAAAAGACTCAGGGGCGCATGCCGTGCGCCCCTGCGAAGATGGTGGGCCGCCCAGGATTCGAACCTGGAACCCAGTCGTTATGAGCGACGCGCTCTGCCATTGAGCTAGCGGCCCGCGCCATGTATGGTACCACGCAGCGCGTGGTGGTGCAAGCGTGTCACGCGACCAGTGAGTAGAACGCGCGCTCGCGTTTTTCCAGCATTGGGACGATTTCGCCCTCGATAATCGCCTGAAAGTGCGGTGTGTCGCGGTGCGCCGCCAGCGCTGCGTGGGTTGCGTATTGCTCGTACAGGAGAAACTCGTCGGGATTCTCCTGTGAGCGGCAGCAGTGGTAGAGCAGACATCCCGGCTCGTGCCGTCGCACCTGCGCCGCCATCCGGCGCAACGCCTCTTCGACGGCGTCACCCAGACCGGGTTTACAGACGTAGCGTGCAACCAGGACAATCATAGCGGCGTCCTTGAGTCATGTGAGTTGGTGCGTCTCGTGGGCATTATACCAGTTTTGTGAGAACTGAGAACCGAGAACTGAGAACTGAGAACCGAGAATTGAGAACTGAGAACTGAGAATTGAGAATTGAGAATTGAGAACTGAGAACCGAGAACCGGGAACCGGTCAGGGAGTAGGGAGTAGAGAGCAGGGAGTGGGGACTCGCCTTCCACCTCTCACCTGCCTCCTTCGCACCTGCAACCTGCAACCCTCACGCCTCTCGCCTCTTGCCTCTTGCCTCGCGTCTCTTGCCTCGCGCCTCTTGCCTCTCCCATCCACCAAGGACACGAAGGCGCACGAAGGGGCAATCCAACCTTCGACCTGTCACCTTCGCACCTGCAACCTGCAACCCTCACGCCTCTTGCCTCTTGCCTCTTGCCTCGCACCTCGCGTCTCTCCCATCCGCCAAGGACACGAAGGCGCACGAAGGGGCAATCCAACCTTCGACCTGTCACCTTCGCACCTGCAACCTGCACCCCGCTCACCTGCCGCCTGACCACGTTCAACGTTCACTGTGGAACGGTCGCACTTCGCGCCTCCTGCCTCGTGCCTCCTGCCTCGTGCCTCCTGCCTCGTGCCTCTTGCCTCGCACCTCGCACCTCGCACCGTGCATCCGTTTGACATCCGGCAGAAACGAGTGTATAGTTGCATTATCTGATTATTGTATGGTACATGGATTTTCATGCCTCCCTCCGCTTACGAATGTGCAGTATTGTTGCTCGATACCGTTCCTGGGTTGATGCGCACGATCGCCAGCGCCATCCGTCAGCGTCATAGCTGCGATGATGAGGCGCCAACGATGGGGCAAATGCGGATGCTGGCAAAGCTGGCTGAGCGCCCGTGGAGTTTGAGCGAACTTGCCGCCGCGCATCAGGTGACGCCGTCGTCAATGTCGCGCACGGTGGATGTGCTGGTGCAGCGCAGTTGGGTGGAGCGCACGACAGCGCCAGAGGATCGGCGCAAGGTGGTGCTGCGCCTGACCCCCGCCGGTTACGCGGCGCATACTGCCATTCGCGATGCTGCCAGGGAAGCCGCTGCACGCCTGATCGAACAACTCGATGACCATCAGCGCGCCCATCTCCACGAAGGGTTGAGCGCACTGTACGCACTGCTCGATCATTCCTGTCCGATGCCAGATGAAACTGTATCAGGAGACGCCCGATGACGCCGCTGCGCCGCGCATTGACCTTCTTGAAGCCGTATCTTGGGCTAACCATCGGCGCTGTTGCGAGCCTGGCGCTGGCGGCTGGCGCCAATCTGGTCACGCCGCAAGTATTGCGCCTGTTGATCGATCAGGGGATTGCGGCGCGCAACCCTGGCGTGCTGGTGTGGTTGGCGGCGGCGCTGGTGGGAATTGCGCTTGTGCGCGGCGTGTTCAGTTTCACGTCCGGCTTCTGGTCCGAAAAGGCGTCACAGGCGGTCGCCTATGATCTGCGCAATACGCTCTTCGCCAAAATCCAGGGGTTGAGTTTTTCGTACCATGACCGGGCGCAGACCGGGCAATTGATGACGCGCATCACCAGCGATGTCGAGCAGGTGCGCACCTTCATCGGCATGGGGTTGTTGCAACTGTTGAACGCTGCGGCGCTGATCATTGGCTGCGTCGGCGCAATGCTGCTGATGAACTGGCAACTGGCGCTGCTCACGCTCCTGACTGTGCCGCTGATGGCAGGAGTCATCGGCTTTTTCATGAGCGTTGTGCGACCGCTTTTCGATCAGATTCAGCAGCGTCTCGGCGCACTCAATACGGCGCTCCAGGAAAATCTTGCTGGCGTGCGGGTGGTGCAGGCGTTTGCGCGCGAACCTTACGAGTGGCAGCGGTATAGCCTCCTGAATCAGCGCCTGCTCGACACCAACCTGCAATCGATCCGCGCGATGTCGCTGGCGTTCCCGCTCATTTTCTTCATTGGCAACCTGGGCACGCTGGCAGTCATCTGGTTTGGCGGGTATCGGGTGATCGACGGCGCGCTGACGATTGGTGAACTGGTGGCGTTCAATACCTACCTGGCATTGCTGATCATGCCGCTGATGATGCTGGGTATGATCATGGCGCAGTTAACGCGCGCAGCGGTTAGCGCGGAGCGCATCTTCGAGGTGCTCGATGTCGAGAGCGACGTGCATGATCGCCCTGGCGCCCGCCCGCTGCCGCCTGTCAGGGGACGAGTCGCCTTCGAGCGCGTCTGGTTTGGTTATGGCGTGCGCGCCGACGGTCACCCTGCGCCCGATGGACGTCACCCGATCCGCGAGGAGCGGTACATTCTCAAGGATGTCTCGTTTGTCGCTGAACCGGGGCAGACGGTCGCCGTTCTGGGGAAGACCGGCGCCGGGAAAAGCACGATCATCAACCTCATCCCGCGCTTCTATGATGTCAGCCACGGGCGGGTCACGATTGACGGGATCGATGTGCGCGATGTGACGCTGGAGAGCCTGCGGGCGCAGATTGGGATCGTGTTGCAGGATACGACGCTGTTCAGCGGCAGCGTGCGCGACAACATCGCCTATGGTCGCCCCGATGCCAGTGACGCCGAAGTCGAAGCGGCGGCGCGCGCTGCGCAGGCGCACGAGTTCATTGCGGCATTGCCGAATGGATATAACACCATCATTGGCGAGCGCGGCGTCGGGTTGTCGGGCGGGCAGAAGCAGCGCATCGCCATTGCGCGCGCGCTCCTGCGCGATCCGCACATCCTGATCCTCGACGATAGCACGTCGTCCGTCGATGCCGAAACGGAGTACCAGATTCAACTGGCGCTTGAACGGCTGATGGAAGGGCGAACATCGTTCGTCATTGCGCAGCGGATCAGCACGGTGCGTCGCGCCGATCTCATTCTGTTGCTCGATAACGGGCGCATCGTCGCGCAGGGAACGCACGAGGATCTGCTGGCGACCAGCGCGCTCTACGGCGAGATCATCGACTCGCAGTTCGGCGGGGCGCGGGAAGGGGTCGAGACCATGGAAATGGAAACGTTGAACGTTCAACGTTGAACGTTCAACGTTCGACTGTATCTTCGCTGATGCTCTTCTATGGCAAAACATCATCCCATGTTTGTCCAACTGGTCAAAGTCGCAACCGCAGCGCATGTGGCGCTCTACCGGTTCATGCGCGGGGCGCTGCCGCATCCGTTTCTGGGGCGGCACTGCATTCTGCTGACGACGACCGGTCGGCGCAGTGGCAAGAAGCGCGTCACACCGCTGCTGTTCGTGCGCGACGGCGGCGATTATGTCGTCGTCGGGTCGTGGGGCGGCAATGACGCGCCGCCGCACTGGTACCTCAACCTGCGTTCCGATCCGCGTGTGACCATTGACGATCACGGGTATGTCACCTCAGCCGTGGCGATTGAGGTGGATGATCCCGAGGAATACGAGCGGCTGTGGCGGCAACTGGTCGCTATCTATCCGACCTACGAGTCATACCGGCGCAGCACCATGCGACGATTACCGATTGTGCGGTTGAGTCCGGTTGGCATGGTGAAGCCTGGCAGGGAGCAACGCATATGATGCACATGCTGCAACGGGTCGCTGAATTACCGCAAGAACATGCTAAGCATCGCGGCGCAGTCGCACGGCGGTTGCTTGGCTACCTGATTCCGTACTGGCGGCGACTGCTGGCGATTCTGGCGCTGGTGGTGATTGCCGCTGCCTCGCAGGCGCTTGGTCCGCTGGTGATCGGCGTGGCGATCGATAGCGCGATTGCACAGCGCAATGGCGACGAACTGAACCGTTTGATGTTGGCGCTGCTGGTCATCTTTGTCGCTGGTCTGGCTGCCGGGCGCTACCAGTTTATGCTGATGGGCGAAGTCGGGCAGCAGGTGCTGGCGCAATTGCGCAGCGAAATCTTTGCTGCGCTGCAACGAATGTCGCTCCGTTTCTTCGACCGCCGTCCGGCAGGCGAGTTAATGTCGCGCCTGGTGAATGATACCGAAGTCATCACGCAACTGATGGGTCAGGGGTTGGTGCAGGTGCTCGGCAGCCTGTTCGGGTTGATCGGCATCCTGGTGGCAATGGTGGCGCTCGACTGGCGCCTGGCGCTGGCGAGTTTCATCGTCATTCCGGTGATGCTCTGGATGACCCGGCTGTTTTCGCAGATGTCGCGGCGGGCGTTTCGCCGCACCCGTGAGGCGATCGGCGATGTGTCGGCGGAAATCCAGGAAGAAATCGCTGGCGTCAAAGTCGCACAGGCGTTTACGCGCACAGAGATCAACCAGCAGCGTTTTGCGCAACGCAACGCCGCCAACCGCGATGCCAACGTCAATGCGACCGCAATTACGTCGGCGTTCATGCCCGCAGTAGATGTGCTTTCGACGGTTGCTATCGCCATTGTGGCTGCGTTCGGCGGATGGCTGGTGATCCAGGAGGCGGTCACCGTTGGCGTGGTGGTTGCATTTCTGACGTATGTGCAGCAGTTTTTCCGTCCTGTGCAGGCGCTGTCGGCGTTCTACACCACGGCGCAGTCGGCGCTGGCGGCAGGTGAGCGTATCTTTGCGCTGCTCGACACGCCGCCCGACCTGGTCGATGCGCCGGATGCCCAACCGTTGGGGCGGATCGAAGGGCGGGTCGAGTTCGACCACGTCTGGTTCAGCTACGGCGCCCGGCCGGGCGACCAACCGATGGACGAAGCGCAGTATGTGCTGAAAGACGTCTGCCTGACAGCGGCGCCGGGGCAGACGATTGCGTTGGTTGGACCGACCGGCGCCGGGAAGACGACGCTCGTGAACCTGATCGGGCGCTTCTATGATGTCAGCGCCGGCGCTGTCTTGATCGACGGCGTTGATGTACGCAAGTTGACTCGCGCGAGTCTGCGGTCGCAGATGGGGATTGTGCTCCAGGATAGTTTTCTCTTTTCGGGAACGATTGCCGATAATATCCGTTATGGGCGGCTCGACGCCGCTGATGCGGAAGTCGAAGAAGCAGCACGGGCTGCGAATGCCCACGAGTTCATTCTGCGCCTGCCGGAAGGCTACCAGACGCAGATCGGCGAGCGTGGCAGCAATCTCAGCCAGGGTCAGCGACAGTTGATCGGGATTGCGCGCGCGCTGCTGGCAGACCCGCGCATTCTGATTCTCGATGAAGCAACCAGCAGCGTCGATACCCGCACCGAACAGTTGATCCAGCAGGCGCTGCGGCGTCTGTTGCGCGGGCGCACCAGTTTTGTAATCGCCCATCGTCTCTCGACGGTGCACGACGCCGATCTGGTGCTGGTGTTGGATCAGGGGCGGATCGTTGAGCGTGGCACGCACGACGAGTTGCTGGCGCGCGGCGGATTGTACGCCGAGTTGCATCGGCGCCAGTTCCGTGACGAACTCGCGGTCAGGGGTTAAGGGTCGCGCTGCTCACATCAATACGCCCGCGCGAAGATGACCTGCTGCATCGTTTCTTTGCCGGTATAGACGCACTGCCCCGCCTGCTGCGGTTGCTCGAGCGGGATGCAGCGAATGGTTGCGCGCGTCTCTTCCTGGATGCGCTTTTCGTCCTCCGTGGTTCCCGCCCAGTAGCAGCGCGCAAAACCGCGTTCGATCTGCCGCTTTAATTCCTCGTAGGTGGTTACATTCGCGGTGTGCGCTTCGCGGAACGCCAGCGCGCGCTGGTAGAGCGCCTGCTGAATCTCTTCGAGCAGCGCCGCGATCCGGTCAGTCAGTCCTTCCTGGGGAACGAACGATTTCCCCTCGCGTCCCGGTTGATCGCGCCGGGCGATTGCCACGCTCCCTTTTTCGATGTCTTTCGGACCAATCTCGACACGGATCGGAACGCCTTTCAATTCCCACTCATTGAACTTGAACCCTGGCGTCAGATTATCGCGGTCATCGACCTTGAAGCGCAGGCGTCCCTTCCATTCGGCGGTCATGCGCTGCACCGCGTCCATGACCATGCTGCGCTCGGCGTCATTCCGGTAGATCGGCACCACGACGACCTGCGTCGGCGCCAGGCGCGGCGGGATCACCAACCCTTCGTCGTCGGAGTGGGTCATAATCAATGCGCCGATCAGACGTGTGCTGACCCCCCAGCTGGTCGTCCAGGCGTACTGGATGGTATTGTGCTGATCGGTGTAGGTAATGTCGAAGGCGCGGGCAAAGTTCTGCCCCAGGTTATGCGACGTTCCCGCCTGAAGCGCCCGCCCGTCCTGCATCATGGCTTCGATGCAGTAGGAACGCAGCGCGCCAGGGAACTTTTCTTTCTCCGATTTCAGCCCCCTGATCACCGGGATCGCCATGTCCTTCTCGACAAAATCGGCGTACACCTCGTGAAGGATCAGGAGCGTTTCACGTTCGGCATCTTCTTCGGTCGCGTGGACGGTGTGCCCCTCCTGCCAGAGGAACTCGGTGGTGCGCAGGAAGGGGCGGGTGCGCATCTCCCAGCGCATCACATTCGCCCACTGATTGATCAGCAGCGGCAGGTCGCGGTAACTTCGCACCCATTTGGAATAGAAATAGCCGATGATCGTTTCCGACGTCGGGCGAATGACGTAGGGTTCGGCGAGGTCCTCTCCGCCAGCGCGGGTCACTTCCGCCACTTCCGGCGCGAAACCTTCGACGTGCTCGGCTTCTTTCATCAGAAAACTTTTCGGGATGAGCAGCGGGAAATACGCATTGACGTGACCGGTCGCCTTAATCCGGTCGTCCAACCCGCGCTGGATCGCCTCCCACAGCGCATAGCCGGTTGGTTTGAACACAATGCACCCTTTGACGACCTCAGCATAGTCCGCGAGGTCTGCCTGTTGCACAATATCGAGATACCACTGCGAATAATCCTGCGCGCGGGGAGTGATTCCTTCCTTGGGCACGGTTGCACCTTTCTATGTTCCAGAGTCAACAGACGATCGCTTCTTTCATTGCTCTAGAAGGTTGTATCCGGCGCACCCTCGAACAGATCGCTTACGGTGACTGCCAGACCGGGCAGGCAATCAAAAGTCAGCACATCGCTCGATGACGCCTCACGCGGCGCTGCGTACCGTCCTAATCGATCCAGGCGGTAAACGCTCACCGAACGCGCCATTGGTCGAACCAGGGCGCATTCAGGGACACCTGCAAGCGCATACGCGGGAATCTTCACCCGCTCATCATACGCGGTATTTCCTGGTGAAAGCACTTCGATGATGAGATCTGGCACGCCATGGATGCGACCGTCGTGAATAATCGTGCTATGTTCACGCCGCACAAACAGGAAATCAGGTTGCACCGGATCACACCCTGGCATGAGCACGCCAACCGGCGCCGTAAACGCATACCCAAGCCCTTGATTCACAGCTGGCAGACCGAAGCGCTCCATCAAACGCATGATGATCCACTGGTGAAACGTGCTCGGAGCAGTCGTCATGTACAGCACTCCGTCGATGATCTCGTAGCGCCGTCCATCATCGGGCAACGTCTGCCAGTCCGCAAAGGTCCAGTGACCTTGCGGAGGTCCGGCGACCACAGGAGCGTCAGTTGGCACGATTAGCGCAGTCATAGGCGGCATCCTTGATATGTCGATAATCATCGAACGATCTGCGCCTTGCGAGATTGGTATTGTACCACAATGCGCATGTGATGCCGAAGCAGCTGCCAGCGATTGACATCGCCCCTGACAGTCCTGCGGACGACCGTCCGCCTCCGCAGACGGGAACGTTGGCATCCACGCGCGGTGAGCGTGCCGAACCGCGCAGGTGGACGCCCGGCGCAACGACTGACCGGCACACCCCCCGCTTGCTGGGGGTTAGGGGGGCAGTCGCCAGCCCAGGCGCAGCGCAGCAGGGACGCGCTTGCTTGCCGGCTGACAATTCATGTTTGGACCCATGATTTTTGAATAATTATTCCGCTGCCCGCCTTGCAGCCCGGCGACTGATGGACTTTGAATAATGATTCCACTATCCGTTCGTCCGCCCGGCGGCTAAAGCCGCGGGCTCCTGCTGCGAAGCCCGCCTTCGCGGGCTCCATTGGGCGATACCGGATTATGTTCTCAAACTCCATAAGTCGCGGGCTACGGGATGTGAAGCCCGCCTTCGCGGGCTCCATTGGGCGATACCGGATTATTTTCTCAAAAACCATCAGTCAGGCAGTGGTCGCCGGAGGCGGAGAGCGATTACGCGCTGTTCGGAAAGACGTGCGCCACTATCGCCTCGATCTCGATACGGGCGATCTCCAGGCGCAGCGCCCACTCACGCGGGTTGGCGTCGATGCGCGCTTTCCAGGCGTCGACGCCGCCAGCCGCAGCGATTTCTTCGGGAAAACGATCAGCCGTCTCGTATTCGAGACCTTCGGTCTCGATGGCGCCGATGGCGTACCGACCGGTGCGCTGGAGGAAGAGGGGCCACGACACATCAGTGCCGATGGTTTCGTCGGGGCATCCATCAAGGATTGCCATGGCAGCCCGCCGGGAGATGCCGCGCGCGGCGGCGGTTACGTCCCATCCCTGCTCGCTGACCTGCGCGAAGACCCGGTTGACAATCGCTTCGGTATCGCACTGAGCGCGCGGGTGGCTGTTGAAGGCGCGCTCAGTGCGCCCCAGGATCAAAAAATCGTAGGCGGGAATCAGTCCGGCAACCGATGCAAGTTCGGTGGAATGGTATTCCGCCCAGTGAAGCGCGCGATCAAGATCGCAGAAGAGCACATGATGCCCGCCCGCTTCGATTCCCAGACGCAACGCATCGCGGCGCGCCCGCCCCAGGCGCAGATGCCCGCACGACGGTGCGCGATGAACGGTTGCGCCAGCCTGAACGAGCGGCGCCAGCGCGTCATCGGGGGTGACGTCGGTTGCGCGCACAACGATCCCGGCAAAGATGCGTTGCAATACCGGCGCAACCCGTTCCGACTGATCGCGCAGCCGACCTTCCGGGTCGTGGTGGGTGCATGCAAGTGTGATGCGTATCGTCATAGGTATCACTCAGCGCCGATGTTGAATGGCCTGACGGAGCGCCTGCATTGTCGCGGAGACAGGGAGCGTGTTGAAGACGCCCGTGCCAGCGACGATATTGGTGGCGCCGGCGCCGACGACATCCGCGACATTGGCGGCGCTGATGCCGCCATCGACTTGCAGGTCGATATGGTGAAGCCCGCGTTCGTCGAGCATGCGCCGCAAGCGGACGATCTTTGCTGTGCTGCCCTGGATGTAGGTCTGCCCGCTGAACCCCGGATTGACGCTCATGATCAGCACTAGATCGAGGTCGGGCAGAATCTCTTCAACGGCGATCAGCGGAGTGGCCGGGTTGAGCGCAACGCCCGCCGTTACCCCCAAATCGTGAATCTGCTGAATGGTACGGTGCAGGTGACGGCACGCCTCGACGTGGACGGTGAGATGGCGTGCGCCAGCGGCAACGAATGCTTCGAGGTAGCGTTCGGGCTCAACGATCATCAGGTGGCAATCGAGCGGTAAGTCGACACTGCGGCGGAGTGCAGCAACGACCGGTATGCCGATGCTGATGTTCGGCACGAACATGCCGTCCATCACGTCGATGTGCAAACCGTCGGCGCCTGCTTCGGCAACCTCACGCGCCTGCTCGCCAAGCCGCGCGAAGTCGGCGGCGAGGATGGACGGCATCAGGCGTATCGAACGCTGATTGGCGGCGATAACGGGCACACACGCTCCTCGAACACCAGAGTCTCACACACACGAACCGACGATCTTAATATCTCACACAAAGGCGCAGCAGCGCAAAGCCCACGCCTTTGCATATGAACCTTTGTGAACGATGTTCCCCATAGATGTCGCTATTATAGCATACCGCCCTTCTGCTCACGCTATGTGGATCTCAGGCGTCCCCGAGGCGCCTTGACACGATACGTCACATACAGTACAATCTTTACCGACCGGTAAGGAAACCTTTGAGGTGGCTTATGGCAGCATACGAAGAACGCACGCGCAACCAGACGCTGATGGTCCTGTTCTTTGGCGTCCTGATGGCAGCGCTCGACATCGCCATCGTGGGACCAGCGCTGCCGGCGCTGCGCGAGCATTTTCAGATCGACGCACGCGCGGCGTCGTGGATGTTCGTGATTTACGTGCTCTTCAATCTTGTTGGAACGCCGTTTATTGCCAAGTTATCGGATCGATTCGGCCGGCGCATGCTGTATACTGCGAGCATCGCGCTCTTTGGTCTGGGATCGCTGATCGTCGTGGCAGCGCCGGTGTATGCCGTGGTGCTGGCAGGTCGCGCCATTCAGGGGCTTGGCGCCGGCGGCATTTTCCCGGTCGCCAGTGCAGTGATTGGCGATACCTTTCCGCCAGAGAAGCGCGGGAGCGCGCTTGGTCTGATCGGCGCTGTGTTCGGCATCGCGTTCCTGGTTGGTCCGATTGTTGGCGGCTTGCTGCTGTTGCTGGGATGGCAGTGGCTCTTCCTGATCAACCTGCCAATTGCGGCAGCGTTGATCGGGTTCGGCGTGCGGCTGCTGCCTGCCATACGCGCGGCGCAACCGCGCCCGTTCGATTGGGGCGGGATGGTCGTTCTGGGTGTTCTGCTGGCGGCGCTTGCGGTGGCGCTCAGCGATCTTGCCTACCTGCTGGACGATGCCAGCGCGACCGGTCTGCTCCACGCCGTGCGCACGTCTCCGGCGACGCCCCTGCTGCTGCTGGCGCTGGCGCTCGTGCCGGTCTTCTGGTGGGTTGAGCGTCGCGCTGAAGACCCGGTGCTGGACATGAATCTGTTCCGCAACCGGCAGATCGTGCTGGTGGGTGCGCTCTCGTTTGGCGCCGGGTTGAGCGAAGCGGTCACGCTGTTTGTGCCCTCGTTGCTGGTGGCGGCATTCGGCGTCACGCCATCGACGGCGAGTTTTATGCTGGTTCCCATGGTGCTGGCGATGGCGATTGGTTCGCCGCTGTCGGGAAGCGCGCTTGATCGGGTCGGGTCGAAGATTGTGGTGTTGACCGGAACGGCGTTGATAGCCGTTGGTTTGGTGCTGGAAGGCATGCTGGCGCACGCCATGCTGGCATTTTATGGCTTCTCTGCGCTCTTCGGCATTGGCATCGGCGTCTTGCTCGGCGCATCACTCCGGTATATCCTGTTGAACGAAGCCCCTGCCGAAGAGCGTGGCGCCACGCAGGGGGTGCTGACGGTGTTCATCAGCATCGGGCAGTTGATCGGCGCTGTTCTGCTGGGGGCTGTCGCCGCGTCGCGCGGCGGCGACGTCGGCGGGTATGCGGCTGCCTTCCTGATCGTCGGCATCCTGATGGTCCTGTTGTTCATTGCATCGTTTGGCTTGAAGAGCCGCGCCGAGGAACTGGCGACGCAGCAGCGTTTGCAGCGCGGGGCTTCGGCGGCGTAGGTCGATATATCGAGGGAAACGACATGAACCTGTACAACATCACACTCTATGCGCATTCCTATGTGCGATGGGCCGTCGTGCTGCTCGGGGCGCTGCTCATCGTCCGCGCCCTGACCGGATGGCTGGGCAGGCGTTCGTGGGACGAGTCGGTCGGACGGATCGGTTCGTTCTTTACGATTTCGATGGACATTCAGTTGCTGCTGGGTCTGCTCCTCTATGGCGTGTTCAGTCCCACAATGCAGCGGATCTTCAGCGATTTTGGCAGCGCCATGAGTGATGCGCGATTGCGGTTCTGGGCAGTCGAGCACATTCTGATGATGGTAGTCGCCGTCGTGCTGGCGCACGTTGGTCATGTTACCGCAAAGCGGATGCCGGAAGAGAAGCGCTACCGGCGCTACGCAATCTTCGCCGGTCTGGCGATGCTGGCGGTGCTGCTGGCGATCCCGTGGCCCTTCAGCGGCGCCGATCCGCGACCGCTCTTCCGGGTGTAACACAGATGAGTGAGAGCATGGGTGTGGTTCGAGAGGCGGCGTTATTTAACGATAGCCCCCTTTCGCTTAATAGCATCGGTCGTTACTTAACGAGTGTTGAATAAGGATGGCCTGGGATATGCGGCGGGGTGCAACCGGACGGTACCACATCACTGTGGTGGGAGGAGAGACCATCCGCGCCTTTGTACCAGACCCTTTGCCGCCTCAACCGCCGCTGGAGATGAATGAGCAGCGTCAGCGGTTGCTGGAGCGCGCAACACTGGCGTTAGGGCGGCTGGACAGTGTAACGTTACTGCTGCCAGACCCCGATCTGTTTCTTTACGCTTATGTGCGACGCGAAGCGGTGCTATCCTCGCAGATTGAAGGCACGCAGTCGTCGCTCGCGCAACTGCTGCTATTCGAACTGGATGCAGCGCCTGGCGCACCAGTTGATGATGTAGCGGAGGTTTCTAACTATGTGGCGGCGCTCGATCATGGTCTCAGGCGGCTACGAGAAGACTTCCCCCTTTCCAATCGTCTGATTCGCGAAATGCATGGCATCCTTCTTACGCAAGGAAGAGGCAGTGAAAAACATCCTGGCGAGTTTCGTCGTTCGCAGAACTGGATTGGGGGCACCCGTCCAGGTAATGCTGTCTTTGTTCCACCGCCGCCTGAGCATGTGGAGGGTTGCATGGCCGCCCTTGAGCGGTTCCTTCACGATGAAGGTAATCCTTATCCTGCCCTGATCAAAGCCGCGCTGGCTCATGTCCAATTTGAGACAATCCATCCCTTTCTGGACGGTAACGGGCGAATTGGACGCCTGCTCATCGCCTTCGTCCTGCACCACGATCGACTATTATCTCAACCGCTGCTGTATCTCAGCCTATATTTCAAGCAGCATCGCGCCGAGTATTACCGCTTGCTCGATCTTGTGCGCACAGACGGCGATTGGGAAGCCTGGTTGGATTTCTTTCTCGAGGGTATAGAACAAACGGCTACTAACGCCGTTGAGACTGCAAAACGACTACTTGCGCTTTTCCAGGAGGATGAACAGAAAATCCAGCAATCCCGGCGAGCCGCTTCTACCGCTTTGCGCGTATTTCGGGCGATGTGCGAGCGTCCGCTGGTCACGCTTAATCAGGTATGCGGACGCACAGGGTTGTCTTTTCCTTCTGCAGCCAAAGCCATGCACGCACTGGAAAACCTTGGCATCGTGCGTGAGGTCACCGGTCAGCGCCGTAACCGCATATTTGCGTATTACGACTATCTGAACATCCTGAGCGAAGGGACAGAGTCGTTGTAGAGATATGCTACCCGCTCACCAGGCGTAACTCGATGCGCCCGACGCGGATGATGTCGCCTTCTTCGACGACGGTGGCGCCGCGCACTTCGATGTCGTTGACGAAGGTGCCATTGGTGCTGTTGAGGTCTTCGAGCACCCACTGGTCGCCGCGCAATTCGAGGCGGGCGTGCTGCTGCGACAGGAACGAGTCGTTCAGGGCGATCTCGCAGTGCTCCATGCTGCGGCCGATGATCGTGCTTGGGCTGAGGGGGAACATTTTGCCGACAGCGACGCCGCTCTGGCCGCTGCGCAGCACCACCAGATTCCCATACGGGCTATGCGTCGCTGAAACCTGACCGGTCTGCCCGATGGCGGCGAGTTCGCGGATCATGACCCGCAGCGCCTGCCAGAGGAAGAAGTAGAGCAGCAGCACAACGGCTACGCGCAGCACGAGCAGCACAGCGTCAATCGAGGCGTTGGCGAAGTCGAACATAGGTGAGCCAGAGAGCAGTCAGCAGCGAGCGACCGGCGCTCAACGCTCCGCATGGCGAAACGTCAGTTCCAGCCCGCCCAGCGAGATGACGTCGCCGTCGCGCAGGGCGCGTTCCGTCACCGGTTCGCCGTTGACGAAGGTGCCGTTTGTCGAGCCAAGGTCGGTCAGCCAAAAACGGCGCGATTTGTACCGCAATTGAGCGTGGTTGCGCGACACCCGTGAGTCTTCCAGAATGATATCGTTGTTCAGCCCGCGTCCGATGGTCATCGATGTGCTGTCGAGCGGAATGACATGCGTGCCGGTGGGCGTCGCCAGCAACAGACGGGCGCGCGCCGCTGGCGCCGCTGCAAACTGCGCTGGAATGACCTGCGTGTCGCCGCTCTGATTCGGCGCGGCTGGCGCTGCCTGCGTTTCCGCCACCACCTGGATCGTCCGCCGCGGCACGCCAGCGTCAGCGACCAGTTCGACGCGCGGGTGTTCGACCATGCTGAACCCGCGTTCCTGCGCCAGCTCCGCCAGATAGGTCGCCATCTCGCGTTCGACATCGGTGCGGATCGGTTTGAACGCCTCGAAGTCCTGCGGGTTCAGGAAGGCGCGGTAGTAATTCGGCACCAGAATGCGCCGCACACTCACCGTCTGATTGGCTTCCATCGCCCGTTCGAGTCGTTTGGCGATCTCGGCAGGCTGCACCGGGCTGCGGAACAACCGCGCAACCGAACCCTCGACGATATTCTCCATGAACGCTTCAAAGCGGCTGAGTGCTGACATAGACTGCCACACTGGACACGAACGCTAATTCCACGCGCATATTGTACAGGAGTTGCGCATCAGTGGCAACCGCTCTGGATTGCTGATGCTGGTTCTCAGTTCTCAGTTCTCAGTTCTCAGTTCTCAGTTCTCAGTTCTCAGTTCTCAGTTCTCAGTTCTCAGCTCTCAGTTCTCAGTTCTCAGTTCTCAGTTC
>DAOTWI010000340.1:0-1604 GCA_034436075.1 Roseiflexus sp. | reverse complement strand
CCCCCATGATGGGATACACCCAAAAAATCAATCCCAACCCCATGCGTTGCACCGCCCACCCAAAAGCGACAGTACTGAGCCCCCAGCCAACCGCCCCCCAGACGCGCTGTGATCCATAGCGCTCACGTGCCTGGCCAAGCGCCGCCAGGGTGGCGCTATCCGCCAGCGGTGCGACCGGTGCGAAAAACAGGCTCATAACGGTCACCAGCGCAAAGATCAACCAGAAATCGGTCGCTACGCCGAGGAATATCGCTGGCACAACCGCACCAGCAATGACCACGGGCAGCAAGAGGCGTCGCAGGCGCAGCGCATCGGCGAACAACCCCCACAGGGGGCTGACGATCTGCAGGATGCCTCCCAGCGAGAGCAGCACCCCGATCTGCGCCAGGTCGAGCCCGATGCTTCGATAGTGGAGCGTAATGAACGGCATGAACGATCCCAATGCCACGAACCAGAAGAAGTAGAATGCTTTCGGCGCGATCAACAGGCTCGTTGCGTGCGCCCGAAGAGAGGCCCGCAGGGTCATGAGACGATCCAATCATTGACAGAAACGGAGCAACAACCCTCGTGCGAGGAAGTTGGCAGACCATGCGACCATTATAGCAAGAAGACCGTGGTATCATACGTACTGAATGCACAATCAGCGCGTCTCATGCGTTCTTATAGTGAGAGCAATCATGCATCGGAATCGTGAACAAACGCTGGTTGCGCACAATGCATCAACAAACGTTGAGAACATCAGGCCAGCTGTGAGCGAAAGAGACGTCCATGCCTGAGTTGAATCTGATTGGTCGAACGATTGGTCGCTTCGAGATCCTTTCCGAACTGGGTCGCGGCGGCATGGCGGTGGTCTACAAGGCGCGGCAGACATCGCCCAATCGTATCGTCGCGCTCAAAGTGCTGCCGCCGGAGTTGAGCCTTGATCGAACCTACATCGCCCGTTTTCGCCAGGAAGCCGATAGCGCCGCAGCGCTCGAGCATCCCAACATTGTTCCGATCTATGTCGTGGATGAGGCGGAGGGGTTGCACTACATCGCGATGAAGTTCATCGACGGGCGCACGCTGAAGGACATCATCCACGAACGAGGCACGCTGCCGCTCGATGAGACCATCAGGTTGGTTGAACAGATTGCCAACGCGCTCGACTATGCCCATAGCCGGGGCGTTATCCACCGCGACATCAAGCCGTCCAACATGATGCTGGATCGCAGCGGATGGGTGTACCTGACCGATTTTGGTCTGGCGCGCGGCACAGGCGGCGGCGGCGGGTTGACGGTTGCGGGTACGGTGATGGGCACGCCAGAGTACATGTCGCCCGAGCAGGCGCAGGGGTTGCCGAATGTCGGGCCGCCGACCGACATCTACGCGCTTGGCGTGGTGATCTACGAGATGCTCACCGGTCGCATGCCATTCAAAGCGGATACGCCGCTGGCGATGCTGGTTGCGCGATTGCAGCAGGCGCCGATTCCGCCGCGCGATTTTCGCAGTGCCCTTCCGCTGCCGGTTGAGGATGTCATTATGCGCGCGCTGGCGCGCAAGCCCGAGGCGCGGTACGCGAGCGCCGGCGAACTGGTGATGGCGCTCAAGCAGGCCGCCGGTCTGAG
>DAOTWI010000339.1:0-16551 GCA_034436075.1 Roseiflexus sp. | reverse complement strand
GCGCAGCATTGCACCGCAACGGCGCAAATCGTCGCAGCGCAACGGCGCAGCATTGCACCGCAACGGCGCAGCGTGGCACCGCAACGGCGCAGCGTTGCATTGCAACGGCGCAGCATTGCACCGCAACGGCGTAAAACATTGCAGATGGAAAGGGTAAAAGACCATGTTTTTGCATCGTGTGACGCGCGGGTATCTGGTGGTGATTGCCGGTCTGATCGCCTTCTTTGGTCGCCGGTTGCTGGCAGGTGATGCGCTCTGGCCTCCGGGGTTGATGGATGCCGAGATTCTGAGCGAGACTGAAATGTGGATTGTCATTTCAACCGCGCTGATGATCGGTCCGGCAGTGGCGCTTGGGCGCTTGCGCGCCATCCTGATCGCACTGCCCTTTTCGTTGCCGCCGATCATGCTCTACCTGACATTCTATCCTCTCTTGATCGTCT
The DNA here is from genome assembly GCA_034436075.1 of Roseiflexus sp. Taxonomy (GTDB): domain Bacteria; phylum Chloroflexota; class Chloroflexia; order Chloroflexales; family Roseiflexaceae; genus Roseiflexus. The sequence goes on along the minus strand of DAOTWI010000339.1, from coordinate 16,111 downwards.
TTCTTCTGCTGGCAATGATCCCCTGGCTGGTGCATGCCGCATTGAGTTCGTGGTTGCCCGAACGACAACAGGAAACATGAAATGGTCGTCGTTCTGACGATGCTCGCTCTTGAACGTTGCCAGGAGTGCAGTTGGCGCGGGCTGCGCGTGTCGAAGCGCGCGGGCTGCGCGTGTCGAAGCCCACGCGCACTCCACCAGCGCATGGGCTGCGCGTGTCGAATTGCGCGGGCTGCGCGTGTCGAAGCCCACTATCCCACGAGCGGCTCTTCCCGTTGTTCCGTGCCATTCCGTGCAACCAGCACCGCCATGGCGCAGGCTGCCAGAACGCTCTGCGGATTTCCGCTTGGTTCAGGCAGCGCCACCGGCACGCGCCCGCCGACGATAATGCCAGCGGATTGCGCATGCGCCAGGCGATCCAGTTGCTGCACCAGCATGGTGCCGGCTTCCAGGTCTGGCGCAACGAGAATGTCCGCCTGACCGGCGACCGGTGAGGTCAGTTTCGCCTGCCGTGCCGCCTCTGGTGAGACAGCATTCTCGAAGGCGAGCGGTCCGTCTACGATGCCGCCGACGATCTGCCTGCGGTCGACCATCTTGCACAGCGCAGCGGCATCGAGTGTCGAGCGCAGTTTTGGACTGATTGTCTCGACAGCGGCGAGAATAGCGACTTTTGGTTGTTCGACGCCGAGCGCCAGCGCCAGGTCGATGGCGTTTTGCACAATCGCCCGTTTCTCCTCCAGGGTCGGGTCGGTATTCATGCCCGCATCGGTGATGAAGAGCAGCCGGGGGTAGTTGGGCACATCCATGGCGTACACATGGCTCATGCGCCGGTGGTCGGTAATGCCGGTATCGTGCGCCACCAGTTCGTGCAGTAACCCATAGTAGCGCACGCCAGGATCGACGATCGCCTCCACCTCTCCGGCGCGCGCCATGGCGACAGCGCGCGCCGCTGCGGCGCGTCCGTCGGTTGTTGGTTCGAGGCGAAACGCATTGAGGTTGATATCCAGCGTTTCCGCCACGCGCCGCAGCGGCGCTTCGGGTCCGACGATCACCGGATCGATCAGGTTTGCCTGCGTTGCTTCGACAATGCCGTGGAGCGCCATCGGTTCGGAGGGGAACACCACCGCTGCGCGCACCGGTCCCAGCAACGATGCGCGCCGGATGATCGCCTCGTAGTTGGCGCCGGGTTTGTGCAGCAGCACTTCCGGCAGACTGACCCGCTGGCGCTTGACCTTCTCGGCTGGTGCGAGCACCTCGGCGCTGCCGCTGATGACGACTTCGCCGTGTTGATTGGTGCACTGGCAGTCGAGCGTCACCCGGCGCTTCTCCGGGTCTCTGGCGGTTACGGTGACAGCCACGGTGATCGTGTCGCCGATGGCGACCGGACGGCGGAAGCGCAGCGTTTGGCTCAGGTAGATGGTGCCGGGACCGGGAAGCATCGTGCCGAGCACGGTCGAGATCAGCGCACCGCCCCACATGCCATGGGCGATGATCTTGTGGAAGATGTCGCTGCGAGCATATTCCTCATCGAGATGCGCAGGGTTGACATCGCCAGACATCACTGCAAACAACTCGATGTCGGATTTGGTCAATGTGCGGGTCAGCGATGCGCGATCGCCGATCTTGATTTCGTCGAAGGTGCGATTTTCGATGTATTCCGTCATTGGAACGCCTCCCTTCACCTTACCTTCAGCATACGAATGGGAGTTACAACGCGCTGCATTGGCAATACGACCCGGATGCGAATCCTGTTTGCTGCAAAATTGTTACCAAATCGTATGCCTATCGTGTCTGTTTTATGCGAAATATAGCGTATAATGCGAAAAGAAATCGGTGACATTGTGCAGTGCGTTCATGGTTCGTATTCACCGCTTGTTGATTGCCATCGTTCTGGTGTATGCGCTGGCGGCGGCTCTGCCAGCAGCGGCGCAGCAGGAACCGCCTCCTGATCGTTCTGATGACCATGCGGTTGGTGACGCGCTTCCAACCGCATTACCAGCGAATGACCCTGTCCCAGAGACGCTCGCCAGCATCCAGGCAATGCACCAGGTGTATCTGCCGCTCATCCGTACGCCCGCCTCTCCCAATCCGTTCGGTTTCGATGTGCGCGTCTATGCGCCAGATGCGGTGATGCCGCTGGTGATCGAGGCGAATCCGCGCTGGTCGCGCGCCGGTGATGTATTGTGGGCGCTGGTCGAGCCGGTGCGCGGCGGCGGGTACCGCTGGGAGGCGATTGCCGATGTCGAGCGCAATGTACGCCGCCTGCGCGCTGTGGGTATCGAGCCGACCCTGATGGTTCAGTGGTCGCCTTCGTGGGCGCAGAGCATCCCTGGGAAACTGTGCAGCGCGCCGCGCCCGGATACAATCGCCGATTTTGCTGCATTTATGCGCGCAGCGGCGCGGCACTTCTCCAGCGGCGATCTGCGGGTGGATTACTGGGAGATCTGGAATGAACCTGATTTTCGACCCGATGAAGTGAAGGGCAATGAGGGGTTTGGATGCTGGGCGACGTATGAAGCGCCCTACTACGGCGGCGACTACTATGGCCAGGTGCTGCGCGCCGTCTATCCGGCGGTCAAGGCGGGCAATCCCAATGCCCAGGTATGGGGCGGCGCATTGATGCATCGCTGGCCCGACGACACGCACACGCTGGGGTTTGTGCGCGGTATGCTGGCGGAGGGCGCAGCCAATTCGTTCGATGCGCTCAGTTTCCATGCCTATGGGGAATGGGAAGCTGGCGATCGTCTGTTGTTCAAATACTGGCGCTTGCGCCGCCTGCTCGATGATCACGGACTGCGCACAAAACCGATGGTGGCGACCGAAATTGCAGCGACCTGCACTGCGCCCTCGAATTGCCCTCCCGATTTCCAGCGCCGCCAGGCGAACTATGCCGCGCGGATTTATGCGCAGGCGATTGCACTCAATCTGCTGGGCGCCTTCTGGTATCCGATCTCGTTCCGGGGCGAGGGCTTCCTGCACAGCCACCTGGTTGATGAAACCGATGAAGGGTTGGCGCCGCGCCCGTCGTTCTACGCTTTTCGCAATTCAGCGCGCCTGCTCACCGGCGTGCGCTACACCGGTCCGCCGCCGGTCGAACCGGCGCCCGGTCAGATCGGCACGGTGCAGGTGCTGACATTCGAGAAGGGACGGAACCGCCTGTATGTGCTCTGGGTGCCGCGGACAGACTTTCCGGTGCTGTACAATCTCCGGGTTCCGCCCGGCGCCACCGCTATCTGCACCGATCAGTTGAACCTCTCGACGCCAGCAACGTACTATTGCTCTGATGAGAACCGCGATGGACTCATTCCGCGCGCAGTGAATGAATTGCCGCAGTACGTGGAAGTGGTGATGCCGTAAAGGTTCCCATTTTCGCCAAACCCTTCGCACCGTTTGCCGTGCGCCGCCTTCCATCTGAAACGTTCAATCGCCATCACGAGCAGCGACGACGGAGCGGTGCAACGGTTCATGCCGTTGCGATGCAACGGCGCTACCTTTGCATATGCAATCTGCAACCTTCAATCTCCATCCCTGGCGCCCGCAAGTCGGCGTCCCTCTGGCCTCTCACCTCTTGCCTCGCACCGCTCCTGCCACGCCTGCTGCGCTTCTGCATACGCTGCCGGGGTTCCGATGTCGAGCAGGTAGCCGCGTAATGGGCGTCCATACACCGCCGCGCCAGACCGCAACAGCGCCGGAATGATGTCGTGCCCGAAGTCGCTGAAGCCGGGCGGGGTCCAGGAGACGATCTCCGGTTCGCACACATAGACGCCGGCGTTCGCCGTGTCGCCGCCATCCCACGCTGCCGGTTTCTCGATGAAGCGTGTCACGCGACCGTCTGCATCGATGTCGATCATGCCCTGGGAGTGAGGCGCGTTGGTGCGTTTGAGCGCCAGGGTCATGAGTGCGTGGTGCTGGCGGTGAAACCGTATCAGGTCATCGAGGTCGATGTCGAGGAGCAAATCGCCGTAGATCACAAGGAATGGCTCATCGAAAAAGCCGGGAAAATTGTGAAGTGCGCCTGCTGTGCCGCGCAGTTCCTCTTCTACCGCATAGTGCAGCCGCATTCCAAAACGTGAACCATCCCCCAGCCCGGCGCGCACCACGTCTGGCAGATGGTGAAGGTTCAACGCCGCCTCAGTAACGCCATATCGTCTCAACCACTCCAGCGTCCACGCCAGGAGCGGTCGCCCGGCGACTGGCAGCATGGGTTTGGGGCATGTATCAGTCAGCGGGCGAAGGCGCGTCCCTGCGCCAGCCGCCAGAATAAGCGCTTTCATAGGAGTTAGAGGTTAGGAGTTAGGGGTTAGAGATTGGTCTTCAACCCTCTAACCCTCAACCCTTCAACCTTTCACTTTCTAACCTGCAACTTTCTAGCCTCCAACCTTACTAACCTTCCTGCCTTATAATGTCTCGTATTCCGCCCCAAGTTCTATTTTCCCTATCTTGATGACAGTTCGATGAATTATGCCTGCCATGTTTTTCGCAAAACGCGCAGCCAGTTCTCGTGCGCCAGTTTGCGCAACGCTGGCTCATCGAACCCGCGGCGGCGCAAGGTTTCCAGCAGGCGCGGAAGTCCGGCGACGTCGCCAAGGTCGCGCGGCATCAGCGCGCCGTCGAAGTCCGAACCGAAGCCGACGCAATCAATCCCCAGACGCTCGACCAGATAGACAATATGGTCTGCCACCACATCCAGCGGTGTGTCTGCATCGCGCTGTCCATCGGGACGAAGGAAGCCGACGTGGAAATTGACGCCAACCATCCCGTCCGAATCGCGGATCGCATCGAGTTGCCGATCCGTCAGGTTGCGCGGTGAGGGGCAGATTGCGTAGGCATTCGAATGCGTGGCAACCAGAGGAGCGTCGCTCAACCGCGCCACATCCCAGAAACCGGCTTCATTCAGGTGGGAAAGGTCGATCAGAATGCCGAGACGGTTGCACGCCTCAACCAGTGCGCGCCCGGCATCGGTCAGACCGGGACCGAGATCAGGGGTGTGGGGGAAACGAAACGGCACGCCGCAGCCGAAAGCGTTCGGCCGGCTCCAGACAATGCCCAGTGAGCGCAGTCCCGCCTGGTGCAACACCTCGAGCGTATGAAACTCAGGATCGATAGGATCGGCGCCTTCGAGGTGCAGGATTGCGCTCAAGGTATTGGTCTGGAGTCCGCACTCAATGTCGCCGACCGTGCGTGCAATACAGACCTGCCCGGCGGATTGGGCTTCGATGCGAAAGAGGAGCGCGGTCATTCCCAGAGCGGTTTGCAGAGCGTATGGGTAGGGCAGCGGATCAGGCAGGGCGCCATCATCGGTTGGCGGCGTGTCGGGCGGCGCGGGGACGAAGACGGCAAAGAAGCCGCCAGCAAAACCGCCAGCACGGGCGCGTGAAAGATCGAGGTGTCCGTGCGTTGATGCAAAGAACGAATCGCCATGTTCTGCGGTGTACAGACGCAGCAATGCGTCATTATGACCGTCGAAGACTGGGAGTGCTGATGTCACGCAATCTCACTTTCTCAGCGCCTGTCCGAATATATCAGATGACGCCTTCTATTGTACAATACTACCCATGAGCGAGTACACACTGCGCTGGTTGCTGGCGGCACAGCAGGATATGAGCGGAGAGCGCACCGGCGGCGACGGCGATGGCGCCGGTCCGGTATGTGTTGCAGAAGTCGAAGGGATTATTCGTGCGCAAATTATCCGTTCGTACCTGGAAGATGCAGGGATACCAGCGCATCTGGCGGGTGAAGCGGTTGCCGGGGTCTACGGCTTGCTTCACGGTCCCCTCAGCGTTGTGAAGGTGTATGTGCCAGCCGCGCTTGCCGATGATGCGCGCGAGTTGCTGGCAGACCTCGATTTTGGCAATGAGGGCGACACAGAGACGCCATAGAGCCTAACCGCAAACCACGCGCCTGCGGTCTCATGGCACGGCGCGCCAGCGACGACATCTATGACCGGCGCAGCAGTGCTAATCCCTGCGTGAAGAGCGCGATCTGCGCGAGAGCGAACCAGACCGCCATGAGCGCCAGCAGCGCCCGCGCCACCCCGAACCAGACAGGCAATGCCGCGCGTAACGCCGTGAGATCGGCGCGCAGATCGTCCACCAGCGTCTGATAGCGGTTGATCACCTGGCGTGCGTCGCGGAAACCGTCATTGATCGCGGCAATGTTTTCGGCGACCGTCCCGGTATTCGCGCCAATCTGCGCCAGATTGGCGCTGGTGACCGTTAACCGATCACGCACGCTGCTCAGCGATGCCGGCAGGGGATCGAGGCTGTCGGAAACCTGCTGGATCGCCTGGTTGAGCGGCACATCTGGATTATAGGTATTGGCGCCGAGCAGCCCGATCCGGCTGATTGTCCCGAGCACGGCGTCGGCGACGCGGGCCGTTTCTCGCGCCGACGCCAGGGTTTGCTGCGTCGAGCGAATGGCGCGGGGAATCTCGACGCCAACCAGCGTCCCAACGCGGTCGAGCGTCGGCAACGTATCGCTGATCGCTTGCCCGGAACTGCGGACGGTCGTTTCGATGGCGATCATCGTTTCGGAGGCGCTGGTAAGCGATGCATCGGCGGCGGTCAGTCCATCGGCGGCGACGATCAGCGCCTGATCGAGGTCCGCGATGCGGCTATGCAGCGTCTCTTCCGCCGCACTGAGCGCCGGCAGCCCGATGAATAATCCTGCCAGGCTGATGACCAACCCCAGCACACCCGCGCCAAAGAGCAAGAACCCGACTGTTTGCCGGAAAAACCGTTTCATTGAACCCCTCACCACACACCCCTCACCCCTAACCTCCCGTATCAAGCAGAGCCGTGGCTGCTGCCGGTTCGAGCGCCTCCGCAAAGAGCCAGCCCTGTCCATACGCGCACGACATCGAACGAAGATGCGTCAGTTGTTCCTCGGTTTCGGTTCCCTCGGCAATGACCGTCATCCCCAGTGAACGTGCCAGCGCAATAATGGTGCGCACGATTTCGGTGTTTTCGTGGCTGCGGTGAATCTGGCTGATAAACGAACGATCGATCTTGATCGTCCCGATAGGAAAGCGATGGAGATAGCTGAGCGATGAATAGCCGGTGCCGAAATCGTCGATGCAGATCTGCACACCGAGAGAACGCAGGTGCATCAGCACCCGGTTGGCAATGTCGCCATGTTCGATGATCGCCGTTTCGGTAATTTCGAGGTGCAGCGCGTCTGCATCGAGGTTGTAGTCATTGATCAGTGCGGCAGTACGCTCAACCAGGTCGGGATCAGCGATCTGGCGGGGAGAGAGATTGACATTCATTGCCAGCATTCGCGCGGGGTGGCGTTGTTTCCATTCGCTCAATTGGCGGCATGCTTCGTGGAGCACCATCTGGCCAATCGGTACGATCAATCCCGTCTCTTCAGCCACGTCGATGAACTCGGCGGGACTGACGATGCCACGGTGCGGATGCCGCCAGCGGAGCAGCGCTTCGAATCCGACGGTCTGCTGGGATCTGAGATCGACGATTGGTTGATACACGACGAAAAACTCGTTGCGTTCGATGCCGCGGCGCAGATCAGTCTCAATTTGCAGGCGATGGCGCGCTCGGTCGTGCATGGCAGGGTGAAAGATGGCGTAGCGTGATCGTCCCTCGACTTTGGCGTGATACATGGCCGTATCCGCGTCGCGGAGCACATCGGCAGGCGAATGATAGCGCGCGCTCGCGCTGAGCGCAATGCCGATGCTGGCGCCGCTGAACACATCGTGTCCGCCGAGGTGGAATGGTTCTTCGAGCAGGCGCAAAATGCGTTCCGCCACGCTCAGCGCCGCCTGGGGTTCGCTCAGATCTTCGAGGAGCACAGCGAACTCATCACCGCCGAGACGCGCCAGGGTGTCGCTGGGTCGCAGGCAGCGTTCGAGGCGCCGTGCAATGGCAATGAGCAACTGATCGCCAACCAGGTGTCCCAGGCTGTCATTGATCAGTTTGAAACGATCAAGATCAAGGAACAGCACGGCGAAGGAGGGTGAAGCGCCGCGCTGTGCACGCGCAATCACGTGCTCCAGACGATCCATGAAGCGCGAACGATTGGCAAGCCCGGTCAGGCTATCGTGCAGTGCATCGTGCAACAGGCGTTGTTCTGCCAGTTTGCGCTCGTTAATGTCGGTTTGCGATCCAACGATTCGCACCGCCTGCCCTCTGGCATTCCACACCGCAATGCCGCGACAACTCATCCAGCGGTACGTGGTATCGCGGTGCAGCATGCGATATTCATACTCGAACCCGGAGATCAGGCGATGGAGATGGGCGCTCAGGCGCACATCCAACCCCTCGCGGTCGTCAGGGTGGACGCGGTCGAACCATTCAGACGGATCATTGCTGATCTCGTGCTCCTGGAAGCCAATTGTCGCCTTCCAGCGTTGCGAGAAGTAGATCTCGCCAGTGCGCAGGTTCCAGTCCCACAGACCATCATTGGCAGCCTGGGCTGCCAGCGCGTAGCGTTCTTCGCTGGCGCGCAGCGCTTCGGCTGCCTGGCGCGCCGTCGTAACATCGCGAAAAACCGCCACAGCTCCGCTGATATCGCCGTTCGCGTCGTGCAGTGGACGGGCTGTGACACTCAACCAGCGTTCCGTGGCGGAGTCGGGTGAAGCAAGCAGAAACTCAGCGCCATCGAGCGCCTCGCCTCGAAGCGCAACTGTGAGCGGCAGATCGTCGGGAGGGCAGGGGGCGCCATCGGCAGAGAGCAGCAGAGGGGCGTCCGTTGACGCCTGGGGCGTCAGATCGGCGACACGGTCGCCAAAGACGGCGTTTGCCGCCGGATTGATGTGCATCAACTGTCCTTCGCGGTCGATGACCACAATCGCATCGCCAATACTGTCAAGAATCGATTGCAGCGCCAGCGTCTGCTGGCGCAATGCTGCAGAGATGCGCTCGGCAGCGGCGCTGCGTTCGGCTGCTCGTTCCTCGAGGGTAGCGTTGAGCATACGGAGTTCGGCTTCAATGCGGCGGCGCTCGCGCTGCGAGCGTTCCAGCGCGTCGAGCGCCGCCAGCAGCGCGATGTCAACCGTTGCTGGCGCTGTGGTCCGGTTTGATTCGTCAGGGTCAGGGGTATCGTTGCCAAGCGTCCGCAGACGCTGCTCCAGGTAGGTGCGCTCGCGATCCCGGAGCATCTTGCGCTCGAGCGACGCATGCACGCGCGCGCGCAACAGGACATCGTTGAATGGTTTGAACAGATAATCATCGGCGCCGAGTTCGATGCACTGCGCAACCATATCAAGGTCGTATACCGCAGAAACGACAACGACCGGCGTGTGATAGATGATGTTCTGCTGGCGCAACTGGTGCAGGATCTCGATGCCGTTCATGTCGGGCATCATCAGGTCAAGCAGCACCAGGTCGAAAGACTGGCGCGACAGGAGGTCTAATGCTTCCCGCCCGCCAGTGGCGACCTGCACCTGATACCCCTGGCTGTTGAGCAGGCGCACAAGCAGGTTACGAATGTAGTCGTGGTCGTCAACAACCAGAATGTGTGGCGGCATGAATAGTGTGTTGCAGCCTGTCTGCTGATCGTCCACCAGCATGGAGGACGGTAAGGTTATCAGGCAGCGGTTTCTCGCTCTCTGGAGGACTCTGCCAGGAGTCTCTCGATTTTGCGGATCAGGCGGTCGAAGTCGATCGGTTTGGCTTCGAAGTCGTTGCAGCCGATATTCAAAGCGCGATACCGGTCTTCGCTGAGCGCGTAGGCAGTCAGCGCAATAATCGGGATCGTGCTGGTTTCGGGGCGCTTTCTGATCCGCTCGGTCGCCTGCCAGCCGTTCAGGATTGGCAGCCCCATATCCATCAGGATCAGGTCTGGTGCGGCATTGACCGATGCGAGCAAAGCGCGAACACCGTCTTCGGCGAATACAATCTCGTATCCTGCCATTTCCAGCCGGTGCGCCAGCAAGTCGCGGATGGCGGCGTCGTCTTCAACAATCAGAATGCGCGGCATGCTTGTCAGTCCTCCATGGGTTGCAGGTGTGCATACGTGGCAATGGTAGTGCGCACCTCGTGCACGAATTCATCGTAGTGGAACATTCCTTTGTGCAGGATACGCGTAACCGACCGGTTGAGGCTATCGTGTTCGTCAGGCGTCAGTTCTTTTGCTGTAACAACGATAATTGGGACGGAATATCCACCGGGGAGCATCCGCAGCGCCTCGATAAACTGCATCCCATCCATTCCGGGGAGCATGAGATCGAGCACAATGCCGTCCGGCATACTGGCGGTGCAGTGCTCCAGCGCAGTCTGTCCATCAGGCGCTTCGACGATTGTCCAATCCGGACATGCACGAGCCAGTGCACGGTGCAAATAGTCGCGCACGGCATCGTCATCCTCAACGATCAGCACCCGTCTGCTGTCTGTTTCTTCGGTTGTCGCCCGCCCGTTGAGCAACAGACGTATCTGATGCTCCAGGCGGTCCAGATCGGCTGGCTTGTTCAACGTTTCAGCCGCGCCCAGCAACACGCCACGCTCCGCATCGTCCGCTATCGTGAGTAGTATAACAGGGATTGCGGCGGTTTCGCTCGATGCTTTCAGTTCATTCAGCACCGTCCAGCCATCGATTTCGGGCATCAGGATATCCAGAATAATCAGATCGGGCATAAGAAGACGCGCCAGTTCCAGCCCGCTGGCGCCATCAGCAGCGGTTTCGATATGGAGATCGTGGCGTTCCAGCGAACGCGGCAACAGATCGCGGATGGATGGATCGTCATCGATTAGCAGGATCAGGCGCTTGCGTTCCTGCTGGTCGCCAGAGTCGGCTGGCGTTGCTGGCATCTCCTCACCTTCGACTGGCGCTGGCGCCGGTTCAGCAGCTGGCGCAAGGCGCTCGGGGAGGGTGACGACAAACGTTGTTCCGACGCCAGGTTTGCTGGTGACGGTAATATCGCCGCCGAGCAAATGAGCCAGGCGGCGGCTCAGCGCAAGCCCCAATCCGGTGCCGCCGTATTTGCGGGTCGTGGTTGGATCTGCCTGGGTGAATTCCGTGAACAGACGAGCCATCTGTTCATCGGTCATGCCGATGCCAGTATCGCTCACGGTGAAGGTAATCCAGGCGGAGCGACCATTGGCGCGCGCAGTGTGCGCCGCGTCGCTGCGCGCGATCGTCGCAGCAACGCTGCCATGTTCCGTGAACTTGCAGGCGTTGTGCACCAGGTTGTACAGCACCTGTCGCACGCGCACGTCGTCGGAGTGCATCAACCCGACAGCCGGATCGATCTCCAGGCGCAGGTATTGTTGCGACTGTGCGCAAACTCCTCCAGTCCCGATACCACATCTTCAGCAAGCGCACGCACCGAAAAGGGTGCGACGTCGATGTGCATGCGTCCGGCTTCGATCTTCGAGAGATCGAGCAGGTCGTTGATAATCGCCAGCAGGTGTTTCCCGGCATTGCGCACGCGCGTAATATCGTCTCTGAGCCGGTCGAATTCGCCATTGCGCGCCGCGATCGCAATCAGGTCGGCATACCCGATGATGGTTGTCAGCGGGGTGCGGAGTTCGTGGCTCATGTTGGCAAGGAAACGACTCTTGGCGCGATTCGCCTCTTCCGCCCAGTCTCTGGCGTTGCGCAGGGTCTCCTCGGTCTGTTTCCGTTCGGTGATGTTGCGCGCCACGACCTGCCACACCGGTTTGCCTTCGGCAACAAATGGTGCGGCGACGAGTTCAAGCGTCACGTCGCTGCCATCAGGCAGCGTCAGGTCACGTTCGTAGCGGATAATGCCATCGTCGCCTGCGTGGTGAAGCGCCGTAGGGAGGAAGAGCGCCGCAGATGACCCGACCAGGCTGGATGCGCCGGTATGACCGAGCAGCTGCGTGCCTGCCGGGTTGAGGTAGATGATCCGCTCGCCGTCGTGGACAATAATTGCTTCGGGAGAGATTTCGACCAGTTGTCGATACCGAGACTCGCTGTGCGTCAGACGCTGGGAAGCCTGAGCCAGATCGTCGAGCATGCGATTGATTGCGTGACCCAGCCGGGCTACTTCGTCGTCACCGGATGGCGCGACGCGCGTTTGCCCATCGCCGCTGCGCCCGATCTGCGCAACCTGCGTACTGAGCGCAATGATGCGCGACAGAACCTGCCGTTCGAGCAGCGCCAGGATGATGGCGGCAAACAGACCGGTGACCAGCAGCAGGATCAGCATGTGGTAGCGCGAAGCGGCCAGACCGTACTGGAGAATGTCGCGCGGCACGTCGAGGCGCAGGATGATGCCCTCACCGCCGCGCAGGTCGTTGATCTGCGCATATCCGGCGATGCGGTCGCCGGCGAATGACAGCGGACGAATCACGATCGGCGCGCCGTTGTTTATCAACTGGCGCGCAAGCGCGAAGTCGGAGACCGACGAGGCATTGTTCGTCGACATAAGCGACAGCGTGTAGCCAGTAATGTCGCTGAGACGCGCCAGTTCAGCGGCATCGAGATCGCGCCCCATGATCAGGACGCCGCGCGGCGGTCCTGCGCCTGCGCTCGTCAGAATTGGATGTGCAGCGATCAGCATCGGTTGCCCATCGACGACGATCACGCCGCTGACGCCTCCGTTATTGTCAGCAACCTGAAGAAAAAGGGTATTTGCGCCGTTGAATGATGTCAGTTCGGCGGGGACTGGCAATTCCTGCCCGTCGATGACGCTTTGCCGGCGGGCATAGACAATGTCGCCGGAGGGCGTGACGAAGGCGACATATGATGCGCGTATATTGAGCAAGGCATCAGTCGAGACATTCGTATCGATGTAGTCAAGGTCGCGTTGCTCGATAAACGCATACGTGGAGTCCCAGACTGCGTAGTCTCTGGCGTTGCCGTACAATGCATCGATCTCATTCTGGAGCGTTTTGAGCGTTTGCTGCATCTTGTTCTGTACGCTCCGCTCTTCGAGTTCGCGGAAACTGCGCCCGATGATGAACTCGGACGTGAGCACCTGCAATACCAGCAGCGCCGTCAGCGCGGTAGCGATTACCTTGAGCGTCGTCGTGCGCAGCGATGTCGTCGGGGCGGAGAACACTCGTGGTTTCCTTTACAAAAAACGTGCCATCGGTCACGATGTATAGTGTACAATACGATCATTACCAATGTGAGTCAAATCCTTCCGATTCGGGATCGTAGTTCGGGTGAACGTTGCATGTTGAACGTTGAACGTCGTGTGCTGTGCGGATCATGGTTTTCTGCTTGCAGACCATAGATGTGCGACCTTAGATTCACGTCGATGGTCCGGGAGTCAGGTAAAAAACGTGATTTCTGGCGAAAAATGTTCATTTTCGGTTAATAACGGTCGCCAGATGAAGATTTTCGTTATTTTTGAGCTGTAAACTGGTGTACTCGTCGGAACTCATCACGTGACATTCTATGACATACTCACTCATCAACCAATCACACGAGCGATCCGATGCCACATTGAGTTATGAATGGCGTCGCACACCAGACGTGCGCCATCTCTACATTCATATTCCCTTTTGCCATCGGCGTTGTGCATACTGCGACTTCAACACCTACGCCAACATGGAGGATCGCATGGAGGCGTATGTGGCGGCGCTCTGCACCGAGTTGCGCTCACTGGCGCATCCGAATCGCGCCATCCCTTCAACGCTTCCGATGACTGCCGACCTGACGCGCGCAATGGTGCGCCCGACGATCTTTCTGGGCGGGGGAACGCCGAGCATGCTGCCGGAGGCGTTGATGGAACAGACGCTCGCCGCGGCTGATGCGGTTGTGCCGCTGCGCAATGCCGAGGTGACGGTCGAGTGCAATCCAGGGACGGTGCTGGGGCGCGACTACCTGCGCGCCCTGCGTGCTATGGGGGTCAACCGGGTGAGCCTGGGGGTGCAGAGCCTCCACGATCCGACGCTGCGGGTGTTGGGGCGCATTCATACGGCGGCGGAAGCCTATGCGTCATTCAACGATGCGCGCGCTGCGGGGTTCGAGCGCATCAACCTGGATTTCATCTTTGGGCTGCCGGGGCAGACGGTTGGGCAGTGGGAGGAGACGCTGCGCGAGATTGTGACATGGGGTGCGGATCATGTTGCGCTCTACTCGTTGATCCTGGAGGAGCGCACGCCGCTGTATGCGCAGGTGACGAGCGGGCGAATCACTGTTCCTGATGACGATGCCACTGGTGCGATGTATGAACTGGCGATCGAGCGCTTTGCCGCCGCCGGGTATGTGCAGTACGAAATCAGCAACTGGGCGCGCGCTGATGCTGCGGCTGCGCCTGTGCCTTCCCACGTCTGCCACCACAATCTGGCGTACTGGCTGAACGCCGATTACCTTGCGGCTGGCGCGGGCGCGCATGGACATCTCTACCCGCGCCGGTACGTCGATGTGGCAGGCATCGACGACTACATCGCCCGTGTGCGCGCTGGCGTTCTGCCGGTTGCCGAGGTGATCGACCTGACGCCGCGTGATCTGGCGGCAGAAACCATGTTTATGGGGCTGCGCCTGAATGTTGGGGTCAGTTTCGCGCACTTCCGTGATCGTTGCGGTGTGGAGATGGACTCGATCTTCGGCACGGAACTCACGGAGCTGGCGGAGCAAGGACTGATCGAGCGCGATGAACGCGGCGTGCGGTTGACCCGTCGCGGGCGAATGCTTGGAAATCGGGTGTTCGAGCGGTTTGTGTAACATTCCGCTCTCCGCCTCCCCGCCTGGCGGCTGAAGCCGCGGGCTACGGGCGCGAAGCCCGCCTGCGCGGGCTAGACGTAGCGATACCGGATTAGTTGCTCACACTCCATACGCCCTTGCTCCTCCTCTCAGGTGTAGCATTTTCTGACACAAGGGGTGCTTTCCGCGTCTCGAAGCTTTTTTCCTCACCTATGGTTACAACTGTGCTTTGTATAAACCTGCTGTGTGTTTTCCGCGTCTCGAAGCTTTTTTCCTCACCCCCTGCCCCCTCTCCAGCGACGCTGGAGAGGGGGAATTGAGGCATCCTGATGCCCAAGAACGGGTGACTCAACGTAAGGGTTCGGTAGAAAAATCTACACCTGTGAGAGCATGATCGGAAACTATTTTCTCGGATAGAGACGATTAAGGGACATTGTCGCCGAACCGAGATGGGTGAACACCTCACTCGATTCTGGATCGCGATGATACTTACGAATCGCCAGTCTATTGAGTCCTGCGTTTCGGCAGGCTCAACGCGCCGCCCAGGCAATCGAGCGTTCCACCACGTTTCGGCAGGCTCAACGCGCCGCCCAACGCTTCGGAATGACCGCACATCCCTTTTGTTCCGGCGGCTTTTCAATGAACGTGAGCGGTATGGATGTATACTGCGCGAGCCGCCGTTCAAACCCTGCTTTGCACCCTTTATCGACCCGCATCTTTTCCATCCGCGGAAAGCAGTGATAGTGTTCGCTCAGCAGCGTTTCGGCAGGCGAAGCATTGAGCGGTTTGGCAGGCTCACCGCGTCGCCCTTCGGCAGGCTCAGGGCGCCGCCTGCCGAAATGCTCAACGCACCGCCATTCAGCCCTTTCCGTGTCCGAAATATTAGCGGCGTGGACGAGCACGCGCAGCAAGAAACCATTCGTATCAACCCAGAACTGACGCTTGCTCTCGTTGACTTTTTTTCCGTCGTAGCCGCGCTCGCCTCCCGCTTCCGTCGTTTTCAATGATTGCGAGTCCAATACGCGGCGCCTTGAGCGCTTCGGCAAGCTCAGCGTGTCGCCTGTCGAAGGGCTGATGGACGGCTCTTCGTCTCGCCCCAGTGCTTTACGCGCTTGTTTGCGCAGTGCGTCATTCATCCGAACGAGGGTTCCGTCACGTCGCCATGTATCAAAAGAGTATCGAACTGCACTGATTGGCGGAACATCCGCTGGAAGCATGCGCCATTGACACCCGGTGCGATGTTTGGAGATGAGCGCCTGCACGATCGCCCACAGATCAATCGCGCCGCCCTGAGCGGTTCGGCATGCTCACCGCTTCGCCTGTCGAAGGGCGGTTGGGCGACCGCCTTTTGGCGACGACGTGGCGATCATCGGCTCAATCGCCGCCCATTGGTTGTCGGTCAAATCCGTCGGCTCGTTGTCCGGATAATGGCGGCGCCCTGAGCCCGCCGAAGGGCGCTGCCCTAAGTGGTCTGTAAACGAAGTTTTCTGACTTTTCGCGACTCTGAGCGTGGCGAAGGTCTACCGCATCAAGACGAGGC
>DAOTWI010000338.1:0-2843 GCA_034436075.1 Roseiflexus sp. | reverse complement strand
AGGCGGGAAGGTGAAAAGTCGAAGGTTGGATTGCCCCTTCGTGTGCCTTCGTGTCCTTGGTGGATGGGAGAGGTGAGAGGTGAGAGGCGAGAGGTGAGGGGTGAGAGGCGAGAGGCGAGAGGCGAGAGGCGTAGAAGAGTTGTCCGGCAGTAACCTTTTGCCTCGAAGATACATCATAGAAATAAGCGCCGATTGGTTCTCAGTTCTCGGTTCTCAGTTCTCGGTTCTTCAACGGAGCATACGACATGACACGCTTCTTCCTCCTCCTCCTTATGACGGCGACATTCGCGCTGGCTTCCTGCGCTGGCGCTCCGGCGGCCTCGCTGCCCGTCGCGCCGAATGTGGCGCAACCGGGCGCCATTGATGTTGCAAACCTGCCGCTCAATGTCGATGTCGCCACGGTGCGCGCGATTATGGGGCACGATGACGTGGTGTTGCTCGACGTGCGCGAGCCGGAAGAGTACGCCGCCGGACACATTCCCGGCGTGCAGCTTATCCCGATGGGAACGGTTTCTGCTCGCCTGAGCGACATCCCGACCGACAAAACGGTGATTGTCACGTGTCGCAGCGGCAACCGGAGCGGGCAGATCACCGACTTCCTGCGGCGCAACGGATTCACTCGCGTCCACAACATGCAGGGCGGCATTCTTGCCTGGCAACGCGCCGGGTATCCTGTCGAGAGATGACGATCACATCACTCGTCACCCGGCGGACGTGCGGTACAATGAAGCATCGGAAAGGACGCACGATGATTGGGGTGCTATGAGCGAATCGCTGCTCATAACCAAAATTGCCCCGCCCGCCTGCCATCCCTGTTTCATTCCCCGACAGCGCCTTGCAACGCAGTTGCGCCACGTCATTGATGCGCCGGTGACGCTTATTAGCGCCCCGGCTGGCTTCGGCAAAACAACGTCAATGCAAGAGGCGCTGCAACGGTTCCATAAAGAGCGCGAAGCGGCGTTTGCATGGCTTACCCTCGATGCACACGACAACGACCCGGTTCAGTTCTGGCGGTATATGGCGCTGGCGCTGCATACCGCCTCCCCCGATTGCGGCGCCGCAATGATCCAGGCGCTTGCCGGACCGCAACCCGCGCCGGTCCGCCCGCTGCTCGCCGTGACGCTCAATGAGATCGCCGCACAGCCACAGCGCCTGCTGCTTGTCCTGGACGATTACCACTTGATCGAATCGCCTGCGCTTCACGAAGACCTGACCTTCGTGGTCGATCATGCGCTATCGAACCTGCACGTTGTGATTATCACGCGCGCCGATCCGCCGCTGCCGCTCCACCACTGGCGCGCGCGGGGCCTGTTGCTCGAAGTGCGTGCAGCCGATCTGCGCTTCGATCAGCGCGAGGCGGCGGCGCTGCTCAACGATGTGATGCGCCTGGGATTGAGCGAAGCGGACATTGCGACGCTGCTCGACCAGACCGAGGGGTGGCCCGCAGGAGTGTACCTGGCCGGGCTGGCGTTACGCGAAGACGCCGCGATGCCATCGCTGGCGCGACGCGACCGTATTGCGCGACTGGCGCAGAGCAACCGCTTCATTATCGACTACCTGACCGAAGAGGCGCTCGCGCAGCAACCGGCGGAGATTCGCACATTTCTGATGCGCATCTCCATTCTGGATCGGTTCTGCGGCTCGCTCTGCGACGCAGTGGCAGGAACAACCGGCAGCGCCGCACTGCTCGAAACACTGGCGCAGGGTCGCCTGTTCATCATTCCGCTGCAATGGCTGTCGCCAGACGGCGAACCCTGGTTTCGCTTTCACCAGTTGTTTGGCGATCTGCTGCGTGGGCAGGCGCGTCGCACATTCCCCGAAGACATCGATCTCCTGTACCGGCGCGCGGCAGCCTGGCATGCAGCGCACGGCGACGTCGAGCAGGCTGTTGACTATGCGTTCGCCGGGCATGATGGTGCACACGCGGCGCAATTGATCGAGCGCTCCGCCAGCACGCTGGTGATGGAAGGGCGGGCGTCACTCCTCGAACACTGGTTGAACCTGTTGCCCGATGCGTGGCGACAGACGCTACCCCGCGCCAGTGTCGCCTTTGCGTGGGCATTGATCCTGCGTGGACGGTACAGTGAGGTTGCGCCATACCTCGACCAGGCTGAAGCGACCATTCCCCTGGACGATCTCCCACTGCGTGGAGAACTGCACGCTGCGCGCGCCGTTCTCGCCGAAATGCAGGGAATGGCGGCAGAGGCGCTCACGCATGCCCGGCAGGCGCTCGACCTCGCCCCTGCCGACCATCTCATCGCGCAGGCAGTGGCGCACACCGCGATTGCTGGTGCGCTGCGCGCTTCCGGCGATGTGGACGCGGCTATCGCAGCGTATGAACAGGCTGTGCCATTGTGCCAGGCGGCGCGGCTGCCGCTGCCGGCGCTCCTCGGACGCGCCCACCTCGGTTTGCTCTACCTGATGCAGGGACGTCTCAGCAGCGCCGAAGCAGCTCTCCAGCCAGCATTGCAGTCAGCACTCTTCATCCCGGCTGCCAGTCCGGTGTTCATTGCGTACAGCGCCATCCTGATCGAGCGCAACCAGCTGGACGAGGCGCAACGCCACTTGCAGCACGCCCTGAATCTGGCGCAGCAAAGCGGGCACACTGCGGCGCTGGCGCAATGCCAGATCCATCTGGCGCGGTTACGGCGTGCGCAGGGCGATCTGGCAGAGGCGCAGGTTGCACTCGATGCCGCAGCAACGTTTGTGGCACAGGGTGTTCCGGCGTGGATCGAGCCGTTGCTGATAGAAGAACGGGTGCACCTGTATCTTAATCAGGGCGCCGTAACCAGAGCCAGGCATGCGCTGGCAGGTCGCGGCACGGAGGTCGAGGCGGCCGCTGG
>DAOTWI010000337.1:0-1651 GCA_034436075.1 Roseiflexus sp. | reverse complement strand
GCGCCGGTGAACGCGGCATGGCGGTTGCGCGGGGAGGAGACGCAGGTCGGGCAGCAGGCGGCGCAGTGGGTTGCAGCGCAGGCGCAACAGGCGCATTGAGTGGAGCGACATCGGGCGCTGCGGGTGCAGGCGGTCCGAACGTCTCGAATCCGCGGTTGGGCACGGGCGCAATGTTCAGACCGCGCAACTCCGCGAGGGCGCGCCCCAGATCGCCCGCCTGGATGTCGTCGGTCGTTCCTGCACTCGCCGGAACGCGCTCCAACCGGGCGCGCTCGAAATACTGCACCTGGCGGTATCCTGCGGCGGTCTGCTCCCACACTGGTTCGCTGATCGGCATGCCAAAGAAATCGACGCCTCCCGCCGCCTGCCAGAAGCCAATGAATGGCTCACGAACGCTGTACCCGGTTTCGCTGAAGAACAGTTCACCTTCAACCGGCGGACGGTCCGGGCGTGGCGGGAAGGTGCGGTAGAGCGCGGCGATATACTCGGCAGCGACCGCGCCAGTGCGCACAATTGGCGCGCCATCGGCGGCAGTGACCCGCTCGAGACGCCCTTTCTCGAAGTACTGCACCGGTCCGGCGCCTTCGATCATCAACGCTTCGGTGACAGGAAACCCAAGCGTGCGCGGTCCATCGTGACTGCGCCAGAAACTCAAGAAGCCGTGTTCATCGGTTAGATGGTGCCCCGTGCGCGGAAAATAGAGCGCCGTCGCCTGGGCATGGAGGGGAACTTCCGCATATGCGAGAAACAGAGCGACCAGGAGCAGTGCAACGACGGTCGGACGTGCGGCGTGGCGCATCATGGCTCCCTTCTGGTGGTCTCTGCTGGCAACCGGGGCAACAAGGATTCGCGGATGCGCGCCTGTTGGAGACGCCTGAGCCGATTATAGCGCCCATTCGCGCCATGTCAAGAGACGTTATTCCTTTATCGCTGGCATAACCTGTTCAGATAGTGAATCACCTCTGTTACAGACACCACATCGCCATACTTGCCATCGATGTCGAACAGATTAGCGAGATGCGGTTCAGGAGCGCGGTCGCCGACGCATTCGCGCGGTACGATGACCCGAAAGCCATGTTGCATGCCGTCGACAGCACTGGCCCGGATGCACCCGCTGGTCGAGCAACCGATCAGAATGAGGGTATCTACCCGCAATGCCGTCAGCGTGGCGGCGAGGTGAGTGCCAAAGAAGGCGCTGGCATATTTCTTTTCGATCACCAGTTCGTCCGGTTGCGGACGCAGTTCGTCTACAATCTCAATCAGTGGCGAGTCGTGAGTAAGCTGGCGCAATGCTGGCACTTTTATCACGAAGATACCGCCATCACGGCCATCAGGTGCATAAGCGACAGCGGTATAAATGACAGGAATGGCAGCAGCGCGGGCAGCGGCCAGTACCGGTTGGCTGGCGCGCACCGCATCAGGTACGCCGGGCGCGGCATACAACGGTGAGCCGGGGGTGGTGTAGGCTTTGATGAAGTCGATCACCAGCAGCGCCGGCCGCTCGCCGAAGCCAATCCGATCAGCCAGCCCATGCTGGCGGTAATCCTGTATAAGATGGTCGAACCGCTGCATCGTGTTCTCCCTCAATGTACACGGCTGTGTGCAGGGTCGGCGTTGGCTGCACGGCGCGTTGAGAGTGTCGCAGCGCCTG
>DAOTWI010000336.1:0-2121 GCA_034436075.1 Roseiflexus sp. | reverse complement strand
TATTTGATCAAAAACCATAAGCCGCGGGCTACGGCAAGCGAAGCCCGCCTGCGCGGGCTCGACGGGCGATAGCAGATTATTTGCTCAAACGCCAGCAGCCGCCGGGCGAACTCACGACCTGATCGCGCGCAGTCGCACAGTCAGGTCTTTTTGCATGGCAACCGTCGTGCGTTGCGTTGCCAGCGTGTGGCGCGCGAAGATCGGCGCTGGTTGACCAAGCGCATGGTAGAATGCCGCAACCATAGGCTCGATCTGTGCAATGCTCGTCGTCCAGATTGCCTGGAAACGGCGGGATGTGCAGAAAGGCGCACACCGTTCATCGTCGTGCGCCACCAGCGCAGCGGCAATCGCCGGTCCCCAGGCGATTACCACCCATTCGTGCACCAGGGGCCACTCAGCCCCCAACTCGATGATTGTGACGTCTGGAAGACTGGGAGGGACTTCATCGGGGAATCCCAGCACGAATACGTGCGACAACTGTGGAGCGAAGCGGCGATAGCGGTGCAGTTGCCGACGATAGTTCGAGAGGCGCTGAAATGTGGCGATCAGAAAGGTCTCCGACGAGGCGGCTGCATAGTCTTCGATCAGAAAACTCAGCGCCAGCATCATGCTGCGGCTGTGCAGCGTTTTCTTCTGTTCACGGAGGAACGATGCGAAGCTGAATGTGCTGAGTGCATCGACATACGATGGGCCAAGTGTAGAGGGATTGTTGGGTTGCATGGGACGAACACCTCCTAGTCTGGTACGTCGGTCGTGGACGGTGAAGACAACCAGTGAAAGGCGTCGGCGCCTGACAGTGACTTCGCCATCAGTTGGTGCATCGCCGTTGTTCACGGCATTGGCGGCGATTTGCACCGTTTTATTATACGATCCTTCCATTAGCAGCGGATTACCGTTGTGACTCATCAAACGTGTTGATCATCTCAGTGCTACCGAAAGGCGTAGAGCGGAGGTGAGAACCTCTGGTATAATGCCGTATTCATACAACCTGCCGCCAGACTGGCAGCCGTGACTGTCCGTTCGTTGATGGAGGACTCGCTGTGACAATCAAGTCCGACCGCTGGATACAGGCGATGGCGCACGAATACGGCATGATCGAGCCGTTTGTTGCAGAACAGGTGCGCGGCGGCATTATTTCGTATGGTCTATCGTCCTATGGCTACGACATGCGCGTTGCTGATGAGTTCAAGGTGTTCACGAATGTGTTTAACACGCTGGTGGACCCCAAGCACTTCGATCCGCGTTCGTTTGTCGATATGCGCGGCGACTACTGCGACATTCCGCCGAACTCGTTCGCCCTTGCGCGTTCGGTCGAATACTTCCGCATTCCCCGCAATGTGCTCTGCATCGTGTTGGGCAAAAGCACCATCGCCCGCTGCGGCATCATCGTGAATGTGACGCCGCTCGAGCCGGAATGGTGCGGCTATGTGACAATCGAAATCTCGAATACCACGCCCCTGCCAGCGCGCATCTACGCGAATGAGGGGATTGCACAGGTTCTGTTCATTGAAAGCGACGAGCCGCCGCTCATGTCGTATGCTGACAAGGCGGGCAAATACCAGAATCAAGTGGGAGTCGTGCCGCCGCGGTTGTAGCCGCGCCCCTCGGATTTATGGCGACAGGATCATCTCCGTCGCGCGGGCAATGATGCTGCGGATCTGGGCGTACCCGGCGCGCATCTGCGCCTCGGCGGGCGGAAACCAGGCGACGGCGCTGATCCCTTCGGCAGCCTCGGGTATGGCTTCTCCGCCGTTGGCGCGCATCAGGAAGAAATCGACCCGTTTCTGGTACGGCTTGCCTTTCTTCTGCACCACATAGGTGATGGCGCCGACAAACGCCCCCAGTTCACCGGTTATCCCAGTCTCTTCGTGCACCTCGCGCACCGCCGCCGCTTCCACGCGCTCGCCATCGTCCAGGTGTCCCTTGGGCAGCGTCCATTTGCCGTACTGGTCGTGGATCAACAGGATGAGCGGCTGACCGCGTTCGTCGTAGCGATAGACGACGCACCCCGCTGCGTCGGGCTGGTCTTTCATGAAGACTTCCTTCGTTTTGCCGGGTCAGTCTTTTCAGCATGCCTGCTCCTTTCGGCGGGCGTTGGCTGAGCCTGTCGAAGCCAACGCC